>NZ_QEZG01000039.1:0-159965 GCF_003993495.1 Xanthomonas sp. BRIP62418 | reverse complement strand
CACCTCGCAATACCCACCTAGAGCAGAGCCCCCTTTGTTAAGGGGGCGCGCCGAAGGCGCGGGGATAGGATGCTACGGAGTGGGGTCCGAGGTTTGCGTAGCAAACCTTGTGGGGGCAGGCCCACGCAGTGGGACTGACTACGCGTGGGGCCCGAGGTTTGCGCAGCAAATCTTGGGGGGGGGGGGGCAGGCCTGCGAAGCAGGACTGACCACGCCTACCCCACCAGCTTCAGCCCGATCACGCCGGCCACGATCAAGCCGATGCAGGCCAGACGCGACCACGACGCGCTGTCGCCGAACAGCGCGATGCCGGCGATGGTCACGCCCAGCGCGCCGATCCCGGTCCAGATCGCATAACCGGTGCCTACCGGGATGGTCTTCAGCGCCTGGGTCAGAAACCACAGGCTGATGCCCGCCAGACCGATGGTCAGCACCGTCGGCCACAGGCGCGTGAAGCCGTCGCTGTACTTCAGGCCCATGGCAAATCCGATTTCGAACAGGCCGGCCAGCAGCAGGTAGATCCAGGGCATCGCAGTACTCCTCAGTTGAAAACGCACAAAAAAAAAGCGACCCAGTGTTTGCACACTGGGCCGCCGTCGGCTGTGGAACGCGAGGTCATCGCGTGGCGGGCCGTCCCGCCTTGGTTCTTTCGCGCGCCTGCAGGCAGCCGCGCAACAGCTCGCTCGCTGCGCTTACTCGCTCAGGTTGCGCCCGTGGAACAGCTCTTCGATCTCGCGCTTGAGCAGCGTTTCGATCTTCATGCGCTCCTTGAACGAGAGGTTCTTGGCGCGTTCCTCGAACAGGTACTGGTCCAGGTCGAAGTCCTTCAGGTGCATCTTGGTGTGGAAGATGTTTTCCTGATAGACGTTCACGTCGAACATCTCGTAGCGCGACTTCACGTTCTTGGCGAGGAAGTGCTGGATCGAGTTGATCTTGTGGTCGATGTAGTGCTTCTTGCCCTTCACATCGCGGGTGAAGCCACGGACGCGGTAGTCCATGATCACGATGTCCGATTCCAGACTCTCGATCAGGTAGTTCAGCGCCTTCAACGGCGAGATCACGCCACAGGTGGCCACGTCGATATCGGCACGGAACGTGGCGATACCCTCCTGCGGATGCGTCTCGGGGTATGTATGGACAGTGATATGACTCTTGTCCATATGAGCGACCACCGCATCGGAGATCAGCTCCTTGCCGGCCTGCTTCTTGTCGATGACGGGCTCTTCCGAGATCAGGATCGTGACCGATGCGCCCTGCGGATCGTAGTCCTGACGTGCGATATTGAGGATGTTGGCGCCAATGATCTCGGCAACATCGGTCAGGATCTGCGTCAGACGATCGGCGTCGTATTGCTCATCGATATATTCGATGTAGCGCTGACGCTCCTCTTCGGTACGCGCATAACAGACGTCGTAGATGTTGAAGCTCAACGCCTTGGTGAGGTTGTTGAACCCCTGTAGCCTCAGGCGAGGCAACGGCTTGACCACGTCGGTCTGTCCTTATGGAAGGCGGGAAAGGAAACAATTATGAGCCAAAGATCCCAGCAACGAAATGCCGACGTTAAGAATGGTTTACCTTGCATGACTCATGCCGTTAAGCTTCAGGAATTACACGCGGAACTACCATGAGCCCAGGAAACACGACGGTTGTGACTACGACGGTACGTAACGCTACCCCTTCTCTGGCGCTGGACGCGGGCACGATCGAGCGTTTCCTGGCGCACAGCCATCGCAGACGCTATCCGACCCGGACCGATGTGTTCCGGCCAGGAGACCCGGCTGGCACGCTCTACTACGTGATCAGTGGCTCGGTGAGCATCATTGCCGAGGAAGATGACGATCGTGAGTTGGTGCTGGGCTACTTCGGTAGCGGCGAGTTCGTCGGCGAGATGGGGTTGTTCATCGAATCCGATACCCGCGAGGTGATCTTGCGCACCCGCACCCAGTGCGAGCTGGCCGAGATCAGCTACGAGCGGCTGCAGCAGCTGTTCCAGACCAGTCTGTCGCCGGATGCGCCCCGCATCCTGTATGCGATTGGCGTCCAGCTGTCCAAGCGGTTGCTCGACACCACAAGGAAAGCCAGCCGCCTGGCGTTCCTGGACGTGACCGACCGCATCGTGCGCACCTTGCACGATCTGTCCAAGGAGCCGGAAGCGATGAGTCATCCGCAGGGCACCCAGCTGCGCGTGTCGCGGCAGGAACTGGCACGGCTGGTGGGCTGTTCGCGTGAAATGGCCGGGCGCGTGCTCAAGAAACTGCAGGCCGACGGCCTGTTGCATGCACGCGGAAAGACCGTCGTGCTCTACGGCACCCGCTAAGCGGCAGCGGTTGGTGCAGCCCTGCACCAACCGCAGCTCGAACCGCATGTCGCACGGCATGCGGGCTGATGTGGCCGGGTGCGCTCGGTCACCGACTGCCGGCCGTGTGCCGTGCATCGCCGACTGCTTGCCCGCCGACTCGATGGGCAAGGCCTGACCTCATCGCAGCCGTGCACTTGGCCACAGCCGCGCACGGTACGTACCGCTTTCGGCACCAGGCGCTACAGCGCCTTGCCACCGCGATCGCGACATCCCCAGTTGAGGATCGGCGTGCCTGCCGGCAGCACCTGCCGGAACAGCGCTTCGCGATTGGCCTTTGGATTGACTACCACCGGCGCGCGCGCCGCCTTCAGCAGCGGCAGATCCGCGGTGCTGTCCGAGTAGGCAATGGCGATGTCGGCGTAGCCGCGCTCGCGCAGCATGCGCATCTTCTCTTCATTGTGGCAGTGGCGTCGCGCGGTGACCGCGCCCAGGCGTGGACCGACCAGGCTGCCGATCACCGGCACGTCCTGATGCGCGACAAAGCCGAGAATCGCGCGGGCCAGTTCCGGCGGCGCGCCGGTGGCCACCACCACACGGTCGCCGGCGGCGCGGTGGTCGGTGAACACCTTCAAGGCGTGCGGCAACAAGCGCTGCCGGATCTGCGCTTCATGCTTGAGCACGTACGCATCGATGAAGCGATTGAACTCGCGCGCGCGGTGCAGGCCGAAGGTGGCGATCCACACATAACCGGACACGCCGCGGCGGCGGGTCGGCAGCATCGCCACCATCGGGCCGAGGATCGGCGAGGCCAACAGCGCCACCAGCAGACGCAACGGGTTGCGCTTAATCAGCCAGGCGAACAGGTGGCTGCCGGAGTCGCCGTCATACAGCGTGTGGTCGAAATCGAAGACCACCAGCGGTGCGTCGTCGCGCGGTACGGGATACGCCTCAGTCATGCGCGAAGAATAGCTGACGCAGCGACTCGCCGGGTTCGGGCGCGCGCATGAAGGTCTCGCCGACCAGAAACGCGTTCACGCCGTGGCCGCGCATCAACTGCACATCGGCCGGCGTCACGATGCCGCTTTCGGTCACCAGGATGCGGTCACGCGGCACGGCGGCGCGCATGTCCAGGGTGGTCTGCAGCGTCACTTCGAAGGTGCGCAGATTGCGATTGTTGATGCCCACCAGCGGCACCGGCACCTGCACCGCGCGCTCGAGCTCGTCGATGTCATGCACTTCCACCAGCACGTCCAGGCCCAGCTGCATGGCCAGGCCGGAGAGCTCGGCCAGCTGCGCGTCCTCCAGTGCCGAGACGATCAGCAGGATGCAATCGGCGCCGAGCACGCGCGCTTCGTAGACCTGGTAGGGGTCGACGGTGAAGTCCTTGCGCAGCACCGGCAGCGTGCAGGCCTCGCGCGCCTGGCGCAGATAGGCATCGGCGCCCTGGAAGAAGTCCACGTCGGTCAGCACCGACAGGCAGCTGGCGCCGCCGAATTCGTAGCTGACCGCAATGTCGGCCGGGTGGAAGTCGGGGCGGATCACGCCCTTGGAGGGGCTGGCCTTCTTCACTTCGGCGATCACCGCCGGCTCGCCGGCGGCGATGCTGGCCTGCATGGCGGCGGCAAACCCACGCGTGAGCGGCAGGTCGGCGCTGCGCGCGATCAGCTCGGCCAGCGGCACGCGCGCACTGCGCTCGGCGATTTCTTCGGCCTTGCGGGCAAGGATGGTGTTGAGGATGTCGCTCATCGTATCGGGTCCTGGCGGGCGGGCATTATCGGTCAAGACGGCCGCAACTGGCCGCGGCCACGCGCCGGCGCGCAGCATGCCAGCGGTGGCGTGAGGGTGCCGACGCGTGCCTGCCGGTGCAGTGGCGGGGGTCAGCGCTGCGCGGCAGTCTGCCGGGTGAAGGCAACATAGGCATCCAGTCTTGCACGCGCCGAGCCATCGGCCAGGACCGCACGCGCACGCACGACGCCGTCGGCGATGCTGTCGGACACCCCTGCCACGTAAAGGGCCGCACCGGCATTGAGGGCGACGATGTCCAGCGCCGGGCCGGGCACGTTGTCCAGCACCTGCAGCAGCATCGTGCGCGACTGCGCGGCATCGGCCACCTTGAGGTTGCGGCTGGCCGACATGGCGATGCCGAAATCCTCCGGATGCACCTCGTACTCGCGCACCTGGCCATCGCGCAGCTCGCCGACCAGGGTGCCGGCACCGAGCGAGAGTTCGTCCATGCCATCGCGTCCCCACACCACCAGCGCGCGCTCGGCACCGAGTTCCTGCAGCACGCGCGCCTGGATGCCGACCAGATCCGGATGGAACACGCCCATCAGGATGTTCGGCGAGCCGGCCGGGTTGGTCAGCGGGCCGAGGATGTTGAAGATGGTGCGCACGCCCATTTCGCGGCGCACCGGCGCCACCACCTTCATGGCCGGATGATGCACCGGCGCATACATGAAGCCGATACCGGTCTGCGCCAGCGAGGCGGCGACCTGCTCGGGCTGCAACTCGATCGCCGCGCCCAGTGCCTCCAGCGCGTCGGCACTGCCGGACTTGGACGAGACGCTGCGGTTGCCGTGCTTGGCGACCTTGGCGCCGCCGGCGGCAGCCACGAACATCGCGCAGGTGGAGATATTGAAGGTATGCGAACCATCGCCACCGGTGCCGACGATGTCGACCATGTGCCGGCGATCATCCACTTCCACACGACGCGAGAACTCGCGCATCACCGTGGCTGCGCCGGCGATCTCGCCGATGGTTTCCTTCTTGACCCGCAACCCGGTGAGGATGGCCGCGACCATCATGTCCGAGACCTCGCCACGCATGATCTGGCGCATCAGCTCGACCATTTCGTCATGGAAGATTTCGCGGTGTTCGATGGTGCGCTGCAGGGCTTCTTGCGGGGTGATGGGCATGGACAAGGACCGTGGCAAAACGTGGGAAAGATGTGCGGCAGTGAGCGTGATCGATCAATCCTGGCGATGCAGTCGCGCCTGGCGGCAATGCCACGCAGCACTGCGATGCGCAGCGCTCATTGACCCGGACGCCGCATGCGGAAGCGCGCCTGCGCCTGCACTTCGAAATAATCGGCGGCGCCGCCCGCACGCAGAATCGTCTGTACGGCAGCAGGATCGTAGATACCGTCCTGCAGCGCCGCGTGCGCCAGATGCACACCGACCACCTCGCCCAGGACCAGCCAGGTTTCGATGGCCTGCCCGCTTGCGCTCTGCAGCGGCAGCAGCTGGCTGAGCCGGCATTCGAAACTGACCGGGCTGGCCGCCACACGCGGGGCAGCGATCAGCCGCGACGGCGCCATTTCCAGGTCGGCCAATGCGAACTCGTCGACCTCCGCCGGCACCATCGCGGCACTGGCATTCATCGCCTCGGCCAAGGGGCGCGTGGCCAGGTTCCAGGTGAATTCGCCGGTGGCTTCGATGTTGCGCAGGCTGTCCTTGCGGCCGATGCTGGCAAAGCCGACGATCGGCGGCACGTAGTTGAACGCGTTGAAGAAGCTATAAGGCGCCAGGTTGGCGATGCCCCCGGCGCTGCGCGAGCCGATCCAGCCGATCGGTCGCGGACCGACGATGGCATTGAACGGATCGTGCGGCAGCCCGTGGCCCTGGCCTGGTTCGTAGAAGTGGAAACTGTCGCTGGCGGTGCTCATCGGGATCCGGATGCAGGTGTGGACGAAGCGAGGCGGGAAACCCGCTGCACGCTGGCGCGCAGCCGATTGCGGGCAGTGCGCGCATGGGTCGCCGATGCATCGATGGTGCCGAAGACTGCATCACGACTGAAGCAGATTGCAGTGGCCCTTGCGACGCACGCGGTACGCATTGCGATCAACGCTGCAGGAAGTTCTTCAGCAGGGCGTGACCATGCTGGGTCAGGATCGACTCGGGATGGAACTGCACGCCTTCGACCGGGAACTGGCGATGGCGCAGGCCCATGATCTCTTCGATCGAGCCATCCGGATGCTCGGTCCAGGCAGTGACTTCCAGCGCGTCGGGCAAGGTGGCCTTGTCCACCACCAGCGAGTGGTAGCGGGTGGCCTCGTAGCTGTCCGGCAGGCCGGCGAACACGCCCTTGCCCTGGTGGCGGATCGGCGAGGTCTTGCCATGCATGATGTTGTCGGCGCGGATCACATCGCCGCCGTAGACCTGACCGATGCTTTGATGCCCAAGACACACGCCCAGGATCGGCGTGGTCTGACCCAGCTGCTCGATCAACTGCAGCGAGATGCCGGCCTCGTTCGGGGTGCACGGGCCGGGCGAGATCACGATGCGCTCGGGCCTGAGCGCGGCGATCTGATCCACGCTCATCGCGTCGTTGCGCACCACCGTGACCTCGGCACCCAGGGCCTGCAGGTACTGGACGAGGTTGTAGGTGAAGCTGTCGTAGTTATCGAGCATCAGTAGCATTTCAGGCCTATCTCTTTGTTTTTAAAGGGCAATAGCCCAAAACAACTCACCGATACCCGCTCTGACACCTGTCAACCTGTCTGATACCCAAGCGGCCGGGGAGCGAGCAACACCGAAGCATATCTTCGCACGGGCTCGCTCAGCGCTCCTGTACCGAATCACCGCGATCAGCCATGCAGATGCGCGATCCATTCTGCCCCTCTCACGAACCACAGTGTTCCGACAGGTCCGGACCGGCTAGACAACTTGCACCCCTCGCGCGGAACGCCCGCTGTCTCCAGCTTGGATCCAATGTGCGCCGTCATGTGCCCTAACGATGCGTTCGGCGTGACGGCAGTTCGCATCCTCCGCTCCGGGCAAACTTGAAAGACGTGATGCTTCGAGAAATTGGCAGGCGTGGAGGTGTTTCTAGACAACCGCGCTCAGCTGAACTCCATCACGCAAAGGCTTCCCATGGCTCTGTCGTTTCGTTCGCCGTCCCCCATGCTCATCGCTCTTTCCGCGTTGCTGGCAGCGCTGACGGCCTGCGAGAGATCAACGCCGTCGGCGGCATCGGCGCCGCCCGCGGCAGCAACGCGGCCTGCAACGGCGCCCGCGATAAACTGGCATGAGGGAAATGTAGAGAAAGCCCTGGAAGAGGCCAGGAACACCGGCAAACCACTCCTGTTGTACTGGGGCGCCATCTGGTGCCCACCGTGCAACCGGCTCAAGGCCACCACGTTCAAGGACCCGGGTTTCATCGCGCAGACCCGGCAATTCGTGGCAGTGCATCTGGACGCAGACCTGCAAGAAGCCCAGACCTGGGCCGAACGCTTCGGCGTCAGGGGGTATCCCACGGTCATCCTGCTACGCCCGGATCGCAGCGAAATCACCCGGCTGGTGGGCGACAGCAGTACCGCCCAGCTTGTCGATAGCCTGCGCGTTGCAGCTCAATCCACCGCGAGTACAAAGCAGATCCTGGAGCGGGCGCTCAACGCTCCACAAACGCTAAAGCCGGACGAGTGGACTCTTCTCGGCAATTACAGCTGGTTGCAGGACGACCAACTGGTCGATGCAAAGGCTGCGCCCGACACCCTGGCTGCACTGGCGAAGGCGGCACCACAGCCGGCCTTGCAGCGTCGCTTCCAGCTGCTGGCAGTAGCTGTCACCAGGCAGAAGCCCGTCGCAAGCCCGGCGACGTACACGTTGCTGCAAACCGTGTTTTCCAATCCGTCGGAGGTGCGCAACAATCTTGATGTGCTGGTGCGTGGTGCTGCCACGCTGGTTGCTTCCGCGACGGACGATCCGGGCAAACGTGCCGCATTGTCAGGGGAGTTCAATCAGGCGTTGGCAAAGGCCTATGCCGATCCCACCTTACCCATCGTTGATCGTTTGCGGACCGGGTATGCCGAGATCGACCTTGCTCGCCTGGCACAGGGACAGCCGACCAGAGCGGAAATGAATAAGCCGCAACCTCCGCTGCCCGCAGACGTGGTCAAGACGGTGCACCAGCGCGTGCAGTGGGCGGTGACGGAAGCCAAGACCGATGAAGAGCGTCAGTCCACGATCACAAGTGCTGCCGGCTTGTTGGCGCTGGTGGGCGATAACAAGGGATCTGCGCAATTGATGCAGGCCGAGTTGACGCGTAGCAAGACACCGTCCTACTACATGCCCTACCTGGGTATCCTGGCCGAACAGCGCGGTGACACCAAGGCTGCGCTGTCATGGTTCAAGAAGGCCTACGATTCGAATGGTAGCCAGGGGACCGTGGTTGAGCGGGGCATGACCTATCTGGATGCGCTGGTCCGGCTCAGCCCGGAGGACGGTACAGGTATCGAGACGCTTGCAAGCCGAGTGATCGGCGATCTGGCGCGTCAATCCGATGGCTATCTCAAAGATAATCGCCAGCACTTCGAGGAAGTCGGCGCATCACTGAAGACGTGGAGCAAGCAGAACCCGGCAGGCAGCGCAGTCCTGGCCCGCCTGCGCCAGAAGGCGCAGACACGTTGCGCCGACGAGAACAAGCCGGCCGCCTGCGCCGACTGGCTGGGGTGAGGCGGGGCGTAGTCCTGATGCGCCTGCGAAGGTCGGCACAGGCACGCCCCGCGCAGGTGGTTCGCCCATCAGAAACGCAGCCAATGCCATCCCGTCCTATTCGGCCAGCTCACGCATGACCTTGATCAGGTCGGACTTGCCCTCGAAGCCGATACCCGGCAACTCCGGCATCACGATGTATCCGTCCTGGACCTTGACGCCATCCGGAAACCCGCCATATGGCTGGAACAGGTCCGGGTAACTCTCATTGCCGCCCAGACCCAGGCCTGCGGCGATGTTGAGCGACATCTGATGACCACCGTGCGGGATGCAACGTGCGGGCGACCAGCCGAACTGCTCCAGCACCTCCAGCGTGCGCAGATACTCGACCAGGCCATACGACAGCGCGCAGTCGAACTGCAGGTAATCGCGGTCCGGGCGCATGCCGCCGTAGCGCAGCAGGTTGCGGGCATCCTGGTGCGAGAACAGGTTTTCGCCGGTTGCCATCGGCCCCGGATAGAATTCGCTCAGGGCGGCTTGCAGCGCGTAGTCGAGCGGATCGCCGACTTCCTCATACCAGAACAGCGGATAGTCGCGCAGCATCTTGGCGTAGGCGATGCCAGTCTCCAGGTCGAAGCGCCCATTTGCATCCACCGCCAGGCGGGCCTGGCTGCCGATTTCCTCCAGCACCGACTCGATCCGGCCGCGATCCTCCTCGATGGACGCGCCACCGATCTTCATCTTGACCACGGTGTAACCACGGTCCAGATAGCCGCGCATCTCTTTGCGCAAGGCACTGTTGTCCTTGCCCGGGTAATAGTAGCCACCGGCTGCATAAACGAAGACGCGGGGATTGGCTTGCCGGCCTTTCATCTGCGCCAGATAGCGGAACAGCGGCATGCCGGCGATCTTGGCGGTCGCATCCCAGATCGCCATATCCAGCGTGCCCACTGCGACGGAACGCTCGCCGTGACCACCCGGCTTTTCGTTGGACATCATCGCCTTCCAGATCCTGGACGGATCCAGATTGTCGCCGGCGTCGTTGCACAGCGATGCACTGTCTGCCTCCAGGATGCGATCGCGAAAGCGCTCGCGTATCAGCCCTCCCTGTCCATAGCGCCCATTGGAGTTGAATCCGTAGCCGACGACCCGGCGACCGTCGCGCACCTGATCGGTGACCACCGCCACCAGACTGGCGGTCATCTTCGAAAAATCGATGTAGGCGTTACGGATCGGCGAGGAGATCGGCTTGGTGATTTCAACGACATCGATGATACGCATTGGGTGGTCTCCCGCAGGTTGGTGTGAGTTATGGATCGGTTGAGGAGGCTGCGACAGGCATGGGCTCGCCCGCTTGTTGACGACGCATGATTTCCCGGGTCTTGGACAGATCCAGCGCGCCATCCCACTTGGCAATGGCAAGCGTGGCGACACTGTTGCCGATCAGGTTGACCACTGCCCTGGCCTCGTTCATGAAGCGGTCGACGCCCAGCAGAAGCACCAGCCCTGCAACAGGCACCGTGTCGATGGTGGAAAGCGTTGCGGCCAACGCAACGAAACCCGCACCAGCGACACCAGCCGATCCTTTTGAGGTCAGCAACAACACCCCAAGCAAGGCAATCTGTTGGTAGACCGGCAGCGGCGTGTTGGTCGCTTGCGCCACAAAGATGGCTGCCATGGTCAGATAGATACAGGTGCCGTCCGCATTGAAGGTGTATCCCGTGGGCAGAACCAGGCCAACCGTCGACTTGCGCACGCCGGCCAGTTCAAGCTTCATCATCATGCGCGGCAGCACAGCTTCGGTCGAACAGGTTCCGAACGTGACAAGGAGTTCGTCCTTGATGAACCGGAGAAGTCGCAGCAACGGAAAGCCGGTCCACCGTGCGATCGCTCCCAGTACTACAAACACGAACAGTGCCGACGTCACGTAGACCGCCAACATCAAGTGCCCGAGCGACCACAGGGTGGCAAGACCATATTTGCCGATCGTGAAAGCGATGCCCGCACCGGCGCCCAGTGGCGCGAGCCGCATCACCATGTTGATCATCTTGAACAGCGCCTGCAGCCCGTTATCGATGAGATCGACCAGGGGTTTGCCGCGCTCGCCCAGCTGCAACAGCCCTACCGCAAACAACACCGACACCAGGATGACCTGCAGCATGTTGCCTTTGGCAAAGGCATCCACCAACGTGGTGGGAATGATGTTCAGCACGAAATCCACCATGCCCGCGTCGTCTTTTGCGCGATCGACATACTGCCCGATCGCGCTGCTGTCGATCGATGTGGCATCGATGTTCATGCCATCCCCCGGCCGGATGATGTTCACCACGACAAGACCGATCGCCAGCGCCAGTGTCGACACGATCTCGAAGTAGACCAGCGCCTTGATGCCGGTTTTTCCGACCTCTCTGATGCTTCCCATCTTGGCGATCCCGACCACGACCGTCCCAAAAATGATCGGCGCCAATAACATCTTGATGAGTTTGATGAAACCCTCTGCAACAGGTTGCATGACCACGCCCAGATGCGGCCAGACATAGCCCACCAGGCCGCCAATGACGATGGCGATCAGCACCTGCACGTAAAGCTGGCCAAGCACCTGTCTTATGCCACCTCGTTTCTGCATGATCGCCCGCTCCCGTCGACATGCGAACCCACCGGAATTGCCGCTTGCTGGACAACCTGCCTGTGGAGGCGTTGCAAGCTCGAGTCGGAGCGTAAGTGCCAGCGCCCAAGCGCTGCCAATGCCTTTTTTATCCGCTTGATGCACAATCGGCATCATGGAACTGACATGGCTCGAAGACTGCTTGGCGCTGGCTGAGACCCTGAATTTCTCGCGCGCCGCACAACGTCGCTTTGTCACCCAGCCGGCCTTCAGTCGGCGCATTCATGCCCTCGAAGAATGGTTGGGCACGCCGCTGTTCACGCGCTCGCGCAAGGAAGTGCTGATGACGCCGGCGGGCGAAGCGTTCGTTCGCAAAGCATCCGGGTTGGTCTCGGGCATTTACGCTGCGCGGCAGGAAACACTGGAAGTGGCCGGGCGACACCGGCCTGCGTTGGCGTTCCTCGCCACCCATGTTCTTTCTTTCACGTTCTTTCCGGCATTTGTCAGGCGCATCGAATCAAACACAGGTATCGGTGCGTTTCAGCTGGTCTCGGACACGCTCAGGGCGTGCGAAAAATTGATGCTGCAAGGGGCAGCGCAATTCCTGCTCTGCCACCATCATCCGCGGATGCGTCTTGGGCTGGACACGGAACAGTTCGAGCGGGTTGTGGTCGGCAACGATGTGCTTCAGCCCTTCAGTGCGCCGAAGGAAACTGGCGACGGCAGCCCGCGTTGGTCGCTCGCCTCAACCGATGCAATGCCCTTGCTGTCCTACAGTGCAGATTCCGGCCTGGGCCGCATCATCGCCGGGCATCCAGCGTTCAAGGATGTGGAACCGCGCCTGACACCTGCGCTCACTTCCGATCTTGCAGCGACCTTGCTGGCCATGTGCCGTTCCGGCGCCGGGATCGCGTGGCTGCCGCGCACACTGGTGGAAGAGGACCTCGCCAAAGGGCTGCTGGCCCATGCAGCGCCCGGCGACACGCACTGGGATATCGGCATGGAGATCTGCCTGCTACGTCACACCGGCGGCTTACCCCAGCAAGCCGAAGACATGTGGGAAAAGCTCAAGCAAGGCAAGCTGGAGACCTAGCGGGTGCGGCATGCGCGCTGCTGCGCGCTTGGAATCCGGGCGCTTGCCGCCGCTATCCGCCTGCGGGCCGTCCTGGCGCTCCCGCGCACAATCCTTCCATCACCGTCTCCATGAGCCAGGCCAGGCGTGGCTGCCAGTTCTCTGTGGCGTCGATCTGCCAGATCCCTGCGATCGCCAGGAAAAACTTGTCCGTGGTGATCCCTGGACGAATCGTTCCGGCATTCTCGTTGGCATCCAGCAGCAGTTGGGCGGCAGCGATCACGGGGGCATAGCCTGCGTTGCCTGCGCACTCTTTCGCGTTGGCGACAACCCGAAGCGCATCCGCCAGGCCCGCCTTGGTAATGGCGTATTCGGCCAGACGGTTCATCCACTCGCGTAGCGCCTGCTCCGGCGGACGCGTCTTCAGCAACTGCTCGGCGAACCCGGTCACCTGCAGCATTTCATGGCGATAGACCTCTACCACCAAGGCCTCCCGCGTCGGGAAGTGGCGGTAGAAGGTCCCTTGCCCGACGCCCGCCTTCTTGGCGATCGCGCTCAGTGGCACATCGGCCGAGCGCACCAGCTCCGCAAGCGCCACGGACAGGATGCGCTCGCGATTTTGCAGTGCATCGGATCGCGTTGGCTTTTCCATACGCTGTTCCTCACTGAATTATTGACAAACGGACAGTTGTCCGCCAACGTCTCAGGGCAAGCGGACTGTTGTCCGTTTGTATTCTACCCCTTCCGTACCCAGGAAACATCCATGAAGAACAGCGGCAACATCATCCTCATTACCGGCTCGACCTCTGGCATCGGCCTCGGACTGGCGCTGCGGCTCCAGCAGGCTGGCAACATGGTCATCGTGTCAGGGCGAAAGAAAGCGCTGCTGGATCAGATCACTGCCGAGCATCCAGGCATCGAGGCAATCGAAATCGACGTTGCGGACGCGGACTCTATCGTCCAGGCCAGCCGCGTGGCGGCCGAGCGCTACCCCGCCTTGAATGTGGTGATCAACAATGCCGGCATCATGCCGAGCGAGAACGTCTTCAAGCCAGAGTCCTTGCAGGCTGCCGAAGAGGCGATTGCCATCAACCTACTCGGCACCATCCGCATGACCTATGCATTCTTGCCGCAACTTGCCGGCAACAACGACAGCGTCATCATCAATGTCAGTTCCGCGCTGGGCTTTGTGCCGTTCCCGGCTGCAATGACCTACAGCGCCAGCAAGGCAGCAGTGCACTCATTCACCGAAGCCTTGCGTGTGCAGCTGGCCGACAGCAACGTACAAGTCATCGAGCTGGTGCCTCCGGGCGTTCGCACCAAACTGTACGGCCAAGGCAACGACGAACATGCCATGCCCCTGGAGGAATTCCTCGACGAAGCACTGGCGCTGCTGCATGCAGAAAACACCCCGAAGGAGATTGTCGTGGAACGCGCCAGGTTCCTTCGCGATGCGGCGGCCAATGGCAGCTACGACGAGATGCTGGGAATGCTTTCTACCGTCAAGTTCTAGGGCTGGCGCAGAACATCCAACTCGTCAGCACGGCGCCACTGCCGTGCTGACGCCGGTCATTCACCCGTGGGCGCATTAATGGCTGCAAGGCCGCGACCGCGAGATGCGCAGGCATGTTCGCCGCGCGCATCCAGTGCTTACAGGTGAGCGCCTTCGACACCTTTGCAGCGCGCAGACCATCCCGGTGCGATGTGCAACCGGCTGGATCCATTCGGTTTGGCACCCGCTCCTCACGAAGGTTCTTCCGATCCCCTGGAATCGGATCTCAGCGGGGCGCGGTCACTGCCCGGTTGCGCGTAACGATCGTCTCGTGACTTGGCGGTGCGTCGGCCCCAAGGAACTCGGCCATCAGTGCATCGCGATGACCCGGTGCATCACCCTTCACTGCGGCCTTGAGCGCTGACGCCAGCTCAGCGGTCGGAAGCTCGGTGCAATACGCAGGCGTGCCTGGCTGCTGCCGCCATGAATCTGCAAGATTTCCCGCGTCGACCGAGTCGAACCCGGCAGCGTCGAGCAGTTGCTGCGCGATCGCCTTGCCGGCCGGACTGTCGCCTGCCACCGGGATGGCGATCCGGTTCTGCGTGCCTGCGGGCTTGCCGCGCTCAGCCAGTGTCCTGGCGAGCACGGCGTTGAATGCCTTGATGATGGGCCGGCCAAGCTGCTCGCTGGACCAGACACTCTCCAGCTTGCCGCCGTCGACTTCCGGGATCCTGGTGCCGAGCTGCGGGTAGTAGTTCGAGGTATCGATCACCGCCACCTCCGCAGGCACGGTCGAAAACAAGCCGGCAACCTCGGGAATCCTGGCGAACGGGATCGACAGCACGATCACCTCCACCCCCGTGACCGCTTGTTCCGCCGTGACAGGCTCGGCGCCGATCTTGTCGGCCAGTTCGCGAATGCTGTCGGGTCCTCTGGATCCGGCCAGTTTGACGAAGTGTCCGGCTGCGACGAATTTGCGCGCCAACGCGCCACCGATATTGCCTGCGCCAATAATGCCGATGTTCATGTTCACTCCTTTCCAGGACATGTGAGCCGTGTTGCTCAGGCCCGCGTGCCGTTGCCCGGTACGCGGCTCACATGAAAATCGCGCGATTGATGCGCACCAGATAATTGCCATCCGGGGAGCCGGCCTGGCCGATCCGTTCGGCCAAAACGTCCAGGACCAGGTCCCTGCGTTTCGGAAGGCGAGCCTTCTCAGCCGCGGCCAACGCCTGCAGGATCTCCTGGCGAGTCAAGTCGGTGCAATAGACCGGACTGCCAGGCTGCTGCCGCCAGGACTCGGATAGGCTGCCGGCGTCGACCGCGTCCAGGCCGGTGTCGTTGACGAGCGCCATGGTGACGCGCAGGTCTTCTTGACGATCGGCAGCAACCGGGATCGCAATGCGTTGCGGATCGCCGGCCGGCTTATCCCTGTCTGCAAAGGACGCCGCGCCGATTGCATTCCAGGCCTTGGCGATCGGACGGCCAAGCTGCGCTGCAACCCAGAGACTTTCCACCTTTCCTTGATCGATGTCCTGGATCAAGCCGTCCCGTGTGGGGTAATAGTTGGAGGTGTCGATCACCACCGTCTCGGCGGGGATGGAGGAAAGCAGCGGGCTTGCTGCCGGAATACGGTTCAACGGGATGGAAAGGATGACAACCTCAACATCGACTATCGCCTCTTGCGCGGTGACTGCATGGCCGCCGTTGACGAACGTGTCGCGCTGAATCGTGTCGGGCCCGCGCGAGTTGGCGACCTTCACGTCATGCCCTACCGCAGCAAGCCTGCGGACGAGTGTCTTGCCAATGTGGCCAGTGCCCAAGATGCCGATCTTCAATGTAACTCCTCGCAATTTTTGTGAGGAAACAAGCTAGTAGTGAACGGTAAGATCAGCAAGAACCCACCAAATGGTGGGGTACTCACCAGAGGTAAGCCAATGGCTCAGGACCCGCCTTGTCAGGATCCCAAACAGCAGCGTGCGTGGGCCGCCACTGCAGCCCGCGCTCTTCGCGTTTTCGAGGGCAAATGGAAGATTGTCATCATCGTCCATCTTCTCGCGGCGGACGGGCCGTTGCGCTTCTCAGAATTGGAACGTCGGATACCGGACGTCACCCAGAAAATGCTTATCCAGCAACTTAAAGCATTGGAAGGGGATGGGATCGTCATCCGCACGCTTTATCCCCAGGTACCCCCCAAGGTGGAATACACCCTAAGCGCACTGGGACGTGCGCTCGGCCCGTCATTCGAGGCGCTAGTGCAATGGGCCGAATTGACAGAAAGCCGTCTTGCTACGGCCGACGACGTGCGTCGGGGAGTCTAAACCCAACCTTGCCGAGCCCACTACGCGTCCGCGCATCAGCGCTGCGCGCGATGGCAGCAGTTCCTACGAGCTTGTGCTGTCGCGGGACGTTGGACCGGCCGGAGGCATCAGGCATCAGGCATCAGGTCGAGCCCGTCATTACACAGAGTCGCATCCAGTCCATCGAGATAGCTTTGCTGCCCTGTTGCTATCAGACAATCAAAATATCTCTTATGTGTTGCGACATCGATTCGCTGCGGCTTTCGCTGCATCAAGGTTTTGTGATGACCGCCGCTAAGGAAGGACAGGGCAAGCAATCTCTACCGATCTGAACAGGTCCGCTGCCAGGGCGTCGCGTCAGGCTCCCTTGCCGTCCCGCCCATCCCATCGGTTTCCCCACCCCCTCAGCTGCATCACCAGGCCCGTCATGCTAACCACGATCAAGAGCAAATTCTTATTGGCATTGTTGGGAACGCTGATCCCGAGCATCCTGCTGTGCCTGTTCCTACTGAACAGCCTGCACACCTCCAAGAACAATGTCGGCACGCTCTACAACCGGGACTTCATCGGCTCTGCGCTTGCCAGCAGCATCGACGGCCAGCTGACGCGCGTCGACATCAACATCTTGCGCATGATTGCCATCGGCACGCCGGAGCTGATTACGCAGTGGAAACAGGAAAACGAGAAGCGATTCACCCAGGCGGCCGCCAGCATCGTGGAACTGGAGCAGATGCTGCACAACGAAAAGCAGCACGCGGCCCAGTTGCAGAAGATCAAGACGAGCTACGCGGCCATGCAGGCCGGCATGCAGCGCCAGATCGAGTTGATCGAGGCAGGAGATGTCGCGGGCGGCGCGGAAGTCAACCGCACCCAGGTCAAGGACAACGCGAACGCCACATTCGCCGGGCTGGCCACCTTGCGCGATGAGCTGGCCAGCTCCGCCAAGCTGCGTTACCAGCAGCAGCAAGCCACCAACACGCGCGCGATGACCCTGTCGGCGATCGCCCTGGGCCTGATCGCACTGGCCGGCGTCAGCCTCGCACTGATCCTGGGCAACGCGATCTCCGCCTCGATTCGGCGGGCGGTGGCCGCCGTTGAGCAACTGTCGCGCGGCGTGCTGGATGTCGATATCAAGGTCAGCGGCAAGGACGAAACCGTACAACTTGCCAGCGCGGTCTACCGCATCCGCGATCGTCTGCAGGGAGTCATCGCGGCGCAGCTGGAAATGGCGCGTCGACACGACGCTGGCGAAATGAGCTACCGCATGGACGAGGGCGCATTTCCCGGAGAGTATGGCCACATGGTGCGCGATGCCAACGCGCTGGTGAGTTCGCACATCGCGGTGACGATGCGCCTGACCCAGATCATCGGGCGCTACGCGATTGGCGATCTCTCCGACGAGATGGACCGCCTGCCGGGCGAAAAGGCCGTGCTTACCCGGACCATGGACGAGGTCAAGGCCAATCTGACCGCGATGAATGACCAGATCAAGCAGCTCGCACAGGCCGCCGCCAGTGGCGATTTCACCGCGCGCGGCGACGCCGACCGTTTCCAGTACGATTTCCACGTGATGGTCGACAGCCTGAACCAGCTGATGGCCACCGCCGATGGCAACCTGCAGTCGCTGTCGTCGCTGCTGCAATCCATCGCCGCCGGCGACCTGACCGCGCGCATGCGCGGCGACTTCAATGGCGTGTTCGCGCAGATGCGCGACGATGCCAACACCACCGCCGCGCAGCTTGCAGACATCGTCGGACGCATCCAGCACTCGGCGATCTCCATCAACTCGGCCGCCAGCGAGATCGCCGCCGGCAACCAGGACCTGTCGCAGCGCACCGAACAGCAGGCCGCCAACCTGGAAGAAACCGCCGCCTCGATGGAAGAGCTGACGTCCACGGTCAGGCAGAATGCCGAGCACGCGCGTCAGGCCAATCAACTGGCGATCGGCGCGGCAAGCGTGGCATCGCAGGGCGGGGAGATCGTCAGCAAGGTCGTCGGCACCATGGCCGGCATCGAAGCCTCGTCCAGGAAGATCGCCGACATCATTTCGGTCATCGACGGCATCTCTTTCCAGACCAATATCCTGGCGCTCAATGCCGCCGTGGAAGCGGCGCGTGCCGGCGAACAGGGCCGTGGCTTCGCCGTGGTCGCCTCGGAAGTGCGCACCCTGGCCCAGCGCTCCACCGCGGCGGCCAAGGAGATCAAGGGATTGATCGACGACTCGGTGCAGCGCGTTGCCGAAGGCTCGACGCTGGTGCATACCGCGGGCTCCACGATGGCGGAGATCGTGGCCAGCGTGCAGCGCGTGACCGACATCATGGGCGAGATCTCGGCCGCCTCGCAGGAACAGTCCGCAGGCATCGAGCAGGTCAACCTCACCGTGACCCAGATGGACGAAACCACCCAGCAGAACGCCGCGCTGGTGGAAGAAGCCACCGCCGCGGCGCGTTCGATGGAAGAACAGGCCGGGCAACTCACGCAGGCGGTCGCGGTGTTCAAGATAGAAGAGGCCAAGGTCCGCACCGCGCACGCCCCGGCGCGGGCAACAGCAGCCCATAACGTCGCCCAGGGGAAAAACCCGGCACCTGGCAAGACGCCGACACGCCGGGCGGTTGCGCCACAAAAGCCGACCGCTCCCACCGCCATGGACGCAGCCAACTGGCGGGAATTTTAGTCCTCAGGCAACCAGAGGCCCGGCGATCCGGGCTCTCTTGCGTGTGAGGTTGCTGGCTGAAGCAAGAAGCGCTGCCGCCGGGCCGGCGATGCCATGCACATCGCTGATGCGTTGACCGTCCATGACTGGATGGTGACACCCCGATCGCGGCTATCCGGAGACGGTCAACACACCTGCAGCACCAGGCCTATCGATGGATCCGCGGCCCTCCACGCAGGCGATGCCGAGCGCTGCGATGCACCGGCACCTGCCGGCGAAGGA
This sequence comes from Xanthomonas sp. BRIP62418, assembly GCF_003993495.1. NCBI lineage: Bacteria > Pseudomonadati > Pseudomonadota > Gammaproteobacteria > Lysobacterales > Lysobacteraceae > Xanthomonas > Xanthomonas sp. BRIP62418. The sequence continues at coordinate 140,831 of NZ_QEZG01000039.1, read as the reverse complement.
GCGCGCAATGCTGGGCGATCGTACCCGTTTTCATTTCCGTTGATCGGACCTTCGCGCACGACGGGCGCCATGCCCCGTGCGTCGTCGAGACCTTGACTCGCATCACTGCGCTGGCGCCAACGCCACTTCGCATCCAGTGACGCTGCCGGATTGCCGGCAGCGCTAAATAGGGCGTGACGTCATCGAGCGCAGGCGCAATGCCGCGCGCTCAGTCATTCGATCCTCCCCGCTCTCACTGGTGATTTCTCATGCTGCTGTCATTCCAGCGCCCTTGGCCCCTATCGATCGCGCTGTTGGCGGTGCTGGCAAGCCTGACCGGCTGCGGCAAGCCGGACACACCAGCACCACCGGCGCAGACCCGGACCGCTGCCCCAGCTGCCGCCAGCACCGGCATCGCCTGGCGCGAAGGGGACGTCGAGGGTGCCTTTGCCGAGGCCAAGGAGAGCGGCAAGCCACTGATGCTTTATTGGGGCGCCATCTGGTGCCCACCGTGCAACCGGCTGCAGGCCACCTTGTTCAAGGATCCTGCCTTCATCGCATTGACGCACAAATTCGTGGTGGTGCATCTGAATGCGGACCTTGCAGATGCCCAGAAGTGGGGCGATCACTTTAGCGTCAAGGCATATCCAACCATCATCGTGCTGCGCCCGGATCGCAGCCAGATCACGCGCCTGGCCGGTTATAGCGACAATGCCCGCCTGACCGACGCGCTGCGGGTGGCTGCCACACGGACCACGACCTCGGAGCAGCTGCTCGAGCGGGCATTGCAGACGCCGAAGGAACTGAGCGCCGACGACTGGACCCTGCTGGCCGGCTACGAGTGGTGGGGCATGGCGCGCGAGCCGGCAAGAACGCACAGTGCAAGCGAGGTGCTTGAGCATTTGGCTGCCTCCGCGCCGCAGCCCGCATTGCAGCGCAGGTTCGCGCTGCTGGCGCTGTCCATTGCACCAACGCCGCCGGTGACCAGCCCGGCACATCTGGCGTTGTTGAAGGCGGTGCTGGCCGACCCGGCGGAAGTGCGCGCCAATCGCAGTGAGCTGAGCCGCTTTGCGCCGCGCCTGGTGGTGGCGTCCACCAATGATCCTGGCGAGCGCGCTGCCCTCTCCCTGGCGCTGAATCAGGCGCTGGACACGGTCTACGCCGACGCCACGCTTCCGATCGCGGACAGGATGATCACGGCCTCCACACAGGTCGATCTCGCTCGCCTGGCACAAGGTCAAACATCCGACAGCGCGCCACAGAAGCCGCAACCACCGCTGCCGGCAGCGGTGCTCGACACCGTTCGCCAGCGCGTGCAATGGGCTGTGCAGGCGGCAAAGACCGACGAAGAACGCGAGTCCGTCATCGCCGGAGCCGCCGAACTGCTGGACGCAACAGGCGACAACGCCGGTGCAGAACAACTGCTGCTGGGCGAACTGACGCGTAGCAAGACGCCTTATCACTACATGCAGTTCCTGGCCTATCTCGCCGAGGAACGCAACGATCCGAAGACGGCGGTGACGTGGTTGAAAAAGTCCTACGAAGGTTCACAAGGCCCTGCAACGCGTGTGGAGTCGGCGTTGCGGTATGCCGATGGAGTGCTCCGGCTCACCCCGCAGGACACCGCTGCCGTCGAATCCGCCGGCGCGCAGGTGATCGCCGAAGTGGCAGGCCAACCGGATCGCTACGGTCGGCGTAACCGTCAGGGCATCCAGGCGCTGGGCAGCGCGCTCAAGACCTGGAGCAGGCAGCATCGCCAGGAAGGCGGCGCGGTGCTGGCGCGCCTGCAGCAGAAGATGCAGGCCAGCTGCGACGGCAAGACCACCAGCACCTGCAGCAGCTGGCTGAGCTGAGCGGGGACGCACCGGCAGGCAGCTGCAGGGCGGCGATGGCGCTGTCTCAGGTGCCTGCCGCCGCCCTCACCGCCCGCGCACCCGATTCCGGCGCCATCATTCGTTAGGGATCCTCCTGCGCCAACATGGAACGTGGCCCGGCGACATCATGCTCCGGCAGATATCCCCGGCCGCGCTCCTCGGACCACGTCTGCCTGGGTGCGTAGGCAATACCGCACGCCGGTTCACCCCACCAATTCGAAGCTCGCCGTCACGCCTGCAGCTTCGGCCGACGGCGCCACCCACACATCGAACACCCCCGGCTCCACCGTCGGTTTCAACGCCTGGCCGATGAACAACAGGTCCGCACGCCGCAGCACGAACTCCACCGGCGCACTGCCGCCTGCAGGCACCCTGAGCTTGCGGAAATCCTTCAGCTCGCGCACCGGCCGGGTGACGCTGGCGCTGCGGTCGCGGACATACAGTTGCACCACTTCGTCCGCATCGCGCGTGCCGTGGTTGTAGATGCGTGCGCTGATGCGCAGGCTGCCGTCGGCTGGCAGGCGCGCATCGCTCAAGCTCAGCTCGGCATAGGCGATGCGCCCATAGGTGAGCCCGTGGCCAAACGGGAACAGCGCCGCATTGGGCGCCGTCCGGTAATGCGTGGTGTAAGGCTCCAGGTCGTCCGGCTGCGGAGTGGGACGGCCGGTGGGTGGGTGGGCATAGGTGTACGGCACTTGCCCGACCGCATGCGGAAAACTCACCGGCAAACGGCCGGACGGTGCCTGTGCACCGAACAGGATGTCGGCCAGTGCAACGCTGGCGGCCGAGCCCAGAAACCAGGTCACCAGGATCGCCGCGCAGCCAAGCAGCGGGCCTTCCAGCGCAAGCGCGCGACCGGTGCTCAGCAGGACCACGACAGGCGTGCCGGTGGCGACAACTGCCGCCAGCAACTGCCGCTGCGGCTCGGGGATGCAGATCTCACTGCGCGACTGCGCTTCGCCCGAGTAGCTCAACGGTTCGCCGATCGCCAGCAGCGCGACATCGGCACGCCTGGCGGCCGCCTCCGCGGCCTGCACGCCGCCCGACAGTGCCTGGTCAAAGTCGCAGCCGTCCACCACCTGCAGTAACTGCGGATCCTGCAGCGCATTCGCCAGTGCGGCGGCCAGCGTATTGCGCCTGTCCTCCTCGTCGAACAGGCTCCATGGCCCGGCGTGATTGATCCAGTCGCGCGCCATGGGCCCGATCAAGGCAATGCGCTGCCCGCTGCGGCGCAATGGCAGCAGCTCGCCGTCGTTCTTCAGCAATACCACCGATTTGCAGGCGGCTTCGCGGGCCAGTGCCAAGGTGTCGGTGGTGCGCTGCGATGACTGCGCCCGTGCGGGCCGGATGCGCCGGAACGGGTCGTCGAACAGCCCCAGCGCCGCCTTGAACGCCAGCACGCGTCTTACCGACGCATCCAGCCGTGCCATCGGCACATCACCTGCGGCAACCAGGGCCGGCAGGTGCTGCAGATACAGGCCGCTTTCCATGCTGATATCCACCCCGGCCAGGAAGGCCAGCCTTGCCGCGTCACGCCTATCGACCGCAACGCCGTGCGCAATCAGTTCCTGGTCGGCCTGGAAGTCGGACACCACCAGGCCGGGATAGCCCCATTCCTGGCGCAACGTCGTATCCAGCAGCCATGCGTTGGCCGTGGCGGGAATGCCCGACAGTTCGTTGAAGGCGGCCATGGTCGTGACCGCGCCGGCGGCAAACGCTGCCTGGAACGGCGGGAAATACACCTCGCGCAGGGTCCGTTCGGACACATCCACGCGGTTGTAATCCAGCCCACCCTCGGCCGCACCATAGGCGGCGAAGTGTTTGGGGCAGGCAGCCATCGCCTCGGGATGGGCCAGCCCCGCATCGCCCTGAAAGCCGCGTACCCGTGCCTGCGCAAACAGCCGTGCCAGCAGCACGTCTTCGCCGGCGCCTTCCACGCCACGGCCCCAGCGTGCATCGCGGGCGATATCCACCATGGGCGCGAAGGTCCAGTCCAGCCCGACCGCACTGGCCTCCCTCGCCGCGGCACGCGCAGTGCGCTGTGCCAGCGCCGGCTCGAAGCTGGCTGCTTCGGCCAACGGCACCGGGAACACGGTGGTGTAGCCGTGGATCACATCGGCGGCGAACAACAGCGGAATCCGCAACCGGCTCTGCAGCGCAGCCTGCTGCAGTTGCTGATGCCAGCGTACGTTGGAACCGTTGAACACTCCGGTCAGCCGTCCGGCGCGGGCGGCAGCCAGTTGCGCGCTCCCGTCGGCAGTGCGCGTGAGTGGATTGGCGACGATCGCCTTGCCATCCTGCTGCGCCGAACTGAACAGGCTGAGCTGGCCCGCTTTTTCCTCCACGCTCATGCGTGCGACCAATGCATCGATGAAGCCGGGCGGCCGTGCCGGACCGGCCGGCAATGCCCAGCCCGCGGGAATGCGCGCGAGCAAGGCAAGTGTGCCCGCGCCACGCAGCAGCTGGCGTCGAGTGGTGCATACGGACATAAGGATGAAGCTCGGCGGCGTCAGCCAACGCTACAGGAGTGGCAAGCCCGGGCGCAGATCCCGCGTTCGCATTTGCGGCGCGTCCTTCGGGATATCTCCATCCTGCTGATTTGAATAACCAACTGGAGAACATGCAGGAGCAACCCCATCAGTCGCCGCACTCCTGCAGTGAGCATTCAAGATATCTGCCGCACTACCGAGCCATCCGCACCGATGGGTATGGGCGCGAAGGCCCATCATTGGCGCCCTGCCAACATGCGTGACACTGCAGCAGCGGCGATCCGAATCACGCCGGCCTTTTTCTGGAGAATTCAATTCGACGGTGGTCGTCGCTGCGAGCACGACGATGTGCTCGGGTAGGCGAAGGCACGGCCAACGGCAGACACATTTCATCGGCACAAGGAATGCTTTATTCCGTTGCGGAATGATCATTTCGCAGTTGAAGCGTCCCCGATCTTCGGCTTGATGTCATTTTCGAGTCACTGACGACGATGACGCATGCCACACACGGTGGCCGTGGATGCCGGGGCGCGTCCAAGCACTGCGATTGCACGCTGGAAAGTTCGCACTGTCGTTGACCGGACCGTTGATGACGGCACGTGCGCCAGACCGTGTCTGCGTGCCGCGCGTTTGCCGGGCGACACCTCGATCGACGCGTCGCCGGCCACCGGCGCCGCCTGCGCTGCAACCGAGGCCGGCACCGCCATGCGTCCGTCGAATGATGTGCTGGCTGTCAACGCCGCACGTCGGCAGCCCAGCAAGCCCGGCGGCAGCGCGCCGCCCTTCCCCCCACAGCGAGGACATGCCGTGATGAAGATCCCCTCAGCCAGTGCTTCCCAGCCGCCGCAATCGACGCATAAAGACGTTGTGATTGACATGCCGCCGCTGCACCAGCGCAACCAGACGCCAGCAACGACGGCAGACCCTGCACTGGCGGGCCTGCCTCGCAGGCCGTCTGGACGACGCAGCAACTCGCAACGCAGCACCGGATCTGGCAGCGCTGCGGACGGAACCCAGCACACCGGCAAGAGCCCGCTGCTGCATGCCGCTAGCGCATCGATACTGCATGGCGAAGAAAGCACCAGCGAGCACTTCTTCGACGCCGACGACTCCTTTGCACCACCAGACCCGTCCTCCATCCCCCACCAACAGGCTGCACCACACGATCCGCCGGAGCACACATCCGCAGCCACCGCCGCAACGACGCGCAGCGAGCGCCTGGGTGCGCTGGCTGCATCGATCGGGACCGGTGCAGTGCGTGGCGCAAGCACCGTCCTTGGACCGACCGCCACCGCGGTGGCGGCGGCAGCGCGCGGCATACTCCCGATCAAATTCGACGGACAGTACCTGGGTGCTGCGCTGGGGCATCTGGTGCACCAGGCCAGCTCCGTGGGACCGACCACATTTGCGCGTGAGTTGCTGGGCGAGGGATTGTTTGCCGCTCTTCGCCAGCTTCCACCAGAGGCGGTGGTCGCCATGCAGGCCGTCTCCGGCACGCTGCAGATGGCGCTACATACGCTGCGGAGCAACCGCGAGAAGCGCAACCCCGACGCGGCTGCGCGAGGCTTCCACAATCTCAGTCTCGAACAGTGGGATGCCTTATCCAGCGACGAACAGGAGAACAAGAGAACCGAGCAGCAACATTACTCGGATCTGGTCACCCGGCTCGCGCTGGGCGGCATCCTGAGCAACATCGCCGTGGGTGCGGCCGGCAAGGCATCCGGCCAACCGGAGATGGCGGCCAGGCTGCTGGCCAGCGACCTGAAGATCGCCGCGTATGCCGCAGCCCGCGACACCATCCAGGCCACCTTCAAGATGGTGGGGATGCAGCACCCGGCCCGCTCCAATGGTGGCATCAGCGATCCGCACATCACCAGCGCCGGCAGGTTCTACGGCATGGCCAACGTGCTGGCCAACCTGGCGTCGAACGAGCTGGCGTCGCCGGACTTTGCAGCGGCCCGGCAGCGCTGGGCCGGCCTGAACTCGCCTTTCACCCAAGGCGAGGCGACCCGCATCATCTTGCGTCAATCGGCGATGACGGCGGCCCTGAATGTCGGCCTGGAAACGGCGGACTGGATCAATGTCACCCAGCACGAAGCCGACCAGGCCGGGACGAAGCAGATCTGGGAGCCCGAATGGAAAGGCAAGCGCGAGGATTATGAGCGGGTCATGGATCACTCGATCGCACGCACGGCCGCCATCAATTCCAATATCGCGCTTGGTACCGCCATCAACATGATTGGCGCCTGGGTCGGGCTGTCGCCCGCACGCAGCGGCCTGCTCTCCAATACGGTGTCCGGCGTGGCCGCCGGCATGCAGTACAAGACCATCGGCGCCACCTGGCAGGCCGAGGGAGCAGTTCGCGCAGCCGAGGCGGCTCGCTCGCAGGCCGGGTAAGCACGGCGATCAAACCACCGCGCTCGCCATCCGGCGGGCGTGGTGTGTCTGCCCACGGCACTTCCTTTTGGGCACGCGATGCGGGCAGACCAGCAACGCAGTGCGCCACCGCCGCGTGCAATAGCGTTACTCGGCAACCACCCCGCGCCTGGTCAGAATCGCGTGAATGGCATGCGCATACTTGTCGCGCTCGGCGGGCGTTTCGGAATGATAGGCGCCGACGGCAGCCCAGGTATTTCCATATTTATTGGTCATCTCGCGCAGCCGCCAGGCCGCCACATACACGCTGACGCACGGCTGCATCAACGCATCCCTGGAGATGCCGTAGCTGGAAAGACGCCGCAGATGGATCGAATTGATCTGCATTTTTCCATAATCAATGGTGCCGTTGTTGTTGCGGTGGATCGCGTCGGCACGGCCCCGGGATTCCTGCCACGCAATGGCGCGCAACACCCAGGGATTGACGTGTTGATAACCGGCGGCTTCTTCAAAACAGTCTGCGCGTGCGAGCGGCGCGGCGCACAGCAACGCCGCCGCAAGCCACGCGCATCGCCGAGGCGCGACAGCACGGCTGGCCTGGAGCGCGCACCATCGCTCGTCTGCGGGCATGTTGCTGGAGAGCGTGGCCCAATGCCGTGGATGCCACATCCCCGTGCCGTGCGCAGACGCACACGTGGTCGGCGTATCGGTCTCTGTCATCTCTGTCACCTGATCGTCGTTGATTCCAGCAACGCGGCGGAGTGGATACGCATCCCCGGTTGATCCAACGTCCCCCGCTCGATCGCGCCACCATAACGGTGCTGTGCACACGCCGGCACATGCTGGACGAAGCGTCTATGACATAAGCGAAAGCACCGCGTGCAGCGTTGCAACGCAGCTGTTTTCCAGCGGTTTCCCAAGATTTGGCTGCCATCACGTTCGCAAGCAAAAGCGCGCTTTCGCGTCCTGGCAGATGCATCGCGCTTGCCTCTTCTACCTTGCCGACGGGGCAACACAGCGTCCCTGTTGCGAGCTTGCCGTTGCAGCTTTCCGGCAACCGCGATGTACCCAGTCAACCACATGAGACGGGAACCACCATGGACTCATCTATCGGAACCAACTTTTCGAATTTCAGCAACGTGCAGACGATGGGCGTCGGGCCCCAGCAAACGCAGAACTCCGGTCAGCGCGCGTCCTCGGCTGGCTCCGAGCAGCAGCTGGATCAATTGCTCGCCATGTTCATCATGATGATGCTTCAACAGAGCCAGGGCAGCGATGCCAATCAGGAATGCGGAAACGACCAGCCGCAGGACGGTCAGCAGGGCCTGAGTCCGTTGACGCAGATGCTGATGCAGATCGTGATGCAGCTGATGCAGAACCAGGGCGGCGCCGGCATGGGCGGTGGCGGTTCGCTAGGCAGCAGCCTGGGCGGCAACAGTCTGGGTGGCGGTTTCAATGCCAACCTGTCGAGCATTACCGGCCAGGCCTGATGGGCAACGCGTGCAGGCTGCCGGTCCACGCGGCAGCCTGCACGTTTCAACAGCATCGGCAGCCCCTCAAGGCGCTGCTCAGGGCGAGACGATATGCGGGGTCAGCAGGAACAAGCGCTGCAGCCGCGACCCGCTCTGCTGGCGATGCTTGAACAGGTTGCCGACCAGTGGAATCTTGGACAACCCGGGCACCTTGTTCAGATCGGTCTGGTCGCTATCGGAAGCATAACCGGCGATCAGCAGGCTCTGCCCCTCGTTGACGAATGCCTGCGTGGTGATCTCGCTGGAGGTGATGACGGGGATGCCATCGACGGTGTTGGCGCCCAGCTGCCCGTCTTCGATGCGCACATCCAGGCGCATCTGTCCGTTGGCCGAGCCCGGCACCACACTTGGCAGAACGCGTAACGACACACCGGCGGACAGGTTGTAGAGGTCCGCGGATGCGTAGCCGCTGACACGCACGAATGCCTGCTGCTTGTGATCCATCACCGCTTCCACGTTGTCCAGCGTCGCCACCTGCGGGGTAGAGACGATCTTGGCCTTGTTGGTCTGCTCCAGCGCCGACACACGCGTCATCAGGTAACGTCCCGCATCTCCCAGAACCGCCGTCAAGGTGCCGCCCAACGGAGCGCTGGCACCTGCCGCCGCCGCACCGCTCAGGGTGCCATCGTAGCCAAGCTGGCCGCCACGCCCGTCGCCGGTCTGCACGTCGACACGCCGGCTGTGAAAACGCCAGTCCACGCCCAGATCCTGCATGGCGCCATCGCGGATCTCGATGATGGTGGCATCGATCTGCAGCAGCTTGGGGCGGTTGTCGAGCTGCTGGATCAACGTGCCATAGGCGGCCATCCGCTCGGGGCGGTCGCGAATCAGAATGGCGTTGGTGCGCGGGTCGGCCTCGATCACCGGCGCGTCGGCGGCCAGCTCGCCGCCGCTGCCTGCATCCACCGCCAGCGGCGTGTCGCGCCGGGCCTGGCTCATCTCCGGCCAGACGCTGGCCGGCGCATTGGTGCCAGTGCCCGGCAACGGCGGGCTGACCGGCACCCGATCGGACGGCGCGCCACCGCCGAACCACGACGCAGGCAAACCGAGAATGCCGTTGTTACCACTGCCGCCGCCATTCTGGCCCTGAGCACTGTTGCCGAACGTATTGGACGAGCCGCCGCCGATCGGTTGCACCCGCCCGAAATTGGCGCCCGGCCCGGGCAGCGCCGCGGTGGGAGCGCCACGCACGCCGTACATGCTGCGCAACAGGCTGGCCATGCCCGGCACCTGGACGTCCTGCCCACCGATGCGGGTGCTGTGATCGGCGGCCTGCGCATAATGCAGCTGGAACACCTGCACCTCGGTGGCGTCGCGTTGGCGTGCGCCCTGCTCGACCTGTTTGGCGATCGCGGCGACGGTATCCACATATCCCGGCGGGCCGGACACCACCGCCACGTGCGCCGCCTCGTCGTAACGGACCGGAAAGCGCGGATCGTCCAGGCGCATGCGCGCAAGCGCATCGCGCAGGGCACTGGTCGATGCAGCGCCCAGATTCAAGGTTGCGTTCTTGGTTTCATTGGCGCCCCAGATCCTGAGCACCGCACCGTCGTAATACCAGACGAAGCCGAATGTCGCAGACAAATCGTCGAGGAATTTCTGCGGGCTGGCCTCGAACTTGCCACTGAGCGTGCCGGTCACTTCCGGTGAAATCCAGGTGGTGATGGATTGGCTGGCGGACAGGTCGCGCAGCACTTCCTTGAGATCCTTGTGGTCGGCGACGTATTTGAAGCTGCGCGAATGCCACGGCACCTGCGCGGCATCGGCATGCGGCGGCAGCAACGGCAGCAGGCTGAGCAACAACGCGGCGGCCAATGGCGCACGTCGATGGCGGTGAACTGGAGGACAGGCATATGCCATGGCGTTCCCTCTGCGAGGCAAGTGAAAGAAGTCGATGGGGTGGCGCCCGGCAGGCAGGCGTCGGCCGGGATTGCGTGCCGCGTGCAGCCGGGCTGCAGACACGGCGTCGGGCAGTGCATCGGTGGCGCGTGCGGTCAGTGTAGGCAGCGCACGGCGGTGGATGTCTCAACAATGATCAATTCGCGGCGCCCCCTTTGCCGCCGATGTTGGCGGCATCGTGCAACTGCTGCTGGAAGTGGAGGAAGCCGAGTGCGTCACCGGATTGCGTAATGAACACGCTGGTCAGCAATGCGAGCAGCAGCAATGCCAGTACCCCACGGATCGGCTGGCTCAGGTTCGATGGTTCCAGCTTGTCGGCGGCGCGGGCCACAAAGCCGATGGCCAGATCCACCAGCACCAGCACCAGCATCACCGGCGCAGACAGCTTGACCATTGCGGTCATCATGTCGTCGGTCTGCTGGATGACGAAGGACTCGGCGACCGCTCCCATGTCCGGCGTGAGCTGGCTCAGCGGCCACCAGCGGAACGATTCGAACAGCGCACCGAGCAGCATCAGCATGCCGCCCAGCGCGTAGAAGGACACGATCGCCAGCTGCATCAACACCGTGGACACCGGCGTACTCTGCTCGCCGCTCAGCGGGTTGGTCATCTGGACGTTGTTGTAGCCGGACACATCGTCGATGAGCAGGCCCACGCTCTCGGCAACCCAGAACACCGTGGATGCGGCAAACCCGATCAGCAGGCCGATGAAGGCTTCCTTGAATACCAGGCCCACCAGGCCGGTCGCTTCGATCCTGGCCAGCGCATCGGCCGGCTGTCCGTAGGCGATGAAGGAACTGAGCACATAGATCACGCCGTTGCGCGCCATTCCCGAAAGGCTGTCCTGCGCCGTGGCCGGCAGCACGAAGAACATCACGAACACGCGCACTCCGCACAACGCCAGCAGGGTCAGCAGCGACACGCCCTGGGATGACAGCGCCAGCAGCGCGGTGGCGGTGTCGTTCATTGCCGCACTCCGCGCGCGGCACGATGCCGGCGCAGCCCGACCAACGCCTCGATCGCGTCTTCCTCCTCGGCCGCTTCGCGTTGGGCTTGCCAGGCACGCTGCGCGCTGGCGGCGTTTTCCGCATACATCTGCGCCTGCGCCTGCAGCTTGCTCACGGCCTGTTGCACCGCTGCGGCCTCGTCGCGTGCGTTCTGCAACGCCTGCGTCGCTGCGACCAGCGCCTGCTCTGCGGCGCGGCAGCGCTCTTCCAGCACGGCGCGGAAGCGCTGGTGCTGCAGGATCGCCTCGATGCCGATCGGCTCACCCGCGCCGGCCCTGTCGGCCAGCGTGGCATCGAACGCGGCCAGACGCGCGGTGCAGGCGCCGGCCTCCTGACTGCAACTGGCGCATTCGCGGTCGCACTGCGCCAGCGCACGCCTGCAGTCGCCCAGACGGTCCTGCATCCGTTCATGACGGCGCGTCTTCAGCTGCTGCAACGTGGTCCAGGTGCTGGCTCGCTCACGCATCGTCGATCACGCAGGCAAGCTGCTCCAGGGTGGTGTCATAGTCGCTGAGCTGATCGGTGGGCTGGCTGAGGAAGTCGCGAATGGCATCGATCCTGGCGATCGCCTCGTCGGCGACAGCGTCGCTGCCCTGGCGGTATTCGCCGACCTGCAGCAAGGTTTCCACTTCGTTGTACTTGGCCAGCAGACGCCGCAGCTGGCCGGCGTACTGGCGTTGCTCGGCAGACACGATCTGACTCATCACCCGGCTCAGGCTTCCCAGCACATCGATGGCCGGGTACTGGTTCTTGGCGGCGATCTCGCGCGACAGAATCAGATGGCCATCCAGGATGCCGCGCACTTCTTCGGCGATTGGATCGCTGCCGGTATCGTCCTCGGCCAGCACGGTGTAAAACGCGGTGATCGAGCCGGTCTCGCCCATGCCGGCACGTTCGAGCAGGCGGGGCAGCTCGGCGAACACCGATGGCGGAAATCCACGACGCGTGGGCGGCTCGCCGGCGGCCAGACCGATCTCGCGTTGCGCGCGGGCAAAGCGCGTCAGCGAGTCCATCATCAGCAGAACGCGCATGCCCTGATCGCGAAAATACTCGGCGATGGCGGTGCCGACATAGGCGGCCTTGGCGCGCTCGATGGAGGAGCGATCGGAGGTGGCGCACACCACCACGCTGCGCGCCAGACCATCCTGGCCAAGAGTCATCTCGATGAATTCACGCACTTCGCGTCCGCGTTCGCCGATCAGCACGATCACGTTGACATCGCACTGCGTGCCGCGCGCGAACATGCCCATCAAGGTGCTCTTGCCGACGCCTGCCGCGGCGAAAATGCCCATGCGCTGGCCTTCGCCCAGCGTCATCAGGCCATCGACGATGCGCACACCGGTCGGCATCGGTTGTTCGATCAGGCGCCGGCGCATCGGATCCGGCGCCTGCGCCTGGATCTGCACCCAGCCGTCGCCGGCGAGCGGCCCCTGGCCGTCGGCCGGCTCGCCCAGGCCATCGAGCACGCGTCCCAGCAACGCCGACCCGACCGGCACCGCCAATGGGTGGCCCGATCCGATCACGCGCGTCTCGCGCGACAAGCCCACCAGTTCGCCAAACGGCGCCAGCAAGGCGAGATTGCGGCTGAAGCCCACCACCTCGGCACGCTGCAGCAGCCTGCCGTCGCGCTGGCGCAACTCGCACACCTCGCCCAGGCTGACCTGCACCCCGGCGACCTTGAGCATGGTGCCGATCACCTCGACCACCTTGCCGTAGCGACGACCGAAGGCCAGCGCAGCCAGTTCGCGCTCGAGCGTTTCCTCCAGCAGCGGCATCTCAACCGTCATCTTGCACCGCCTGCGGCGCGGCCAGGACGCGGCGGATCACCCGCTGGATGCTGCGGAGCTGATCGTGCAGATCGGCCTCGAACACGCCGGTATCCCATTCGCACACACAGGCGCCCAGGGCCAGACCCGCATCACCGCACAGTTCCACCGGCATGGGCCAGCCTGCGGCCGCCGCGGCCGTATCGAAGGCGCGCCGCGCGTCGTCCAGCGCATCCGGATGCACGCTCACCCTTAAGGCCCTGGCCTCGTCCAGGGCGCCGTCCAGCGCCTGGGCGGCGCGTGCGTACAGCGCAGCGGGATCGTGACCGTGCAGGACCTGTGCGCAGGCATGCGCGACGATCCCGGCCAGACGCTCGCGTGCGCGCCGTGCGGCGTCCTCGGCCGCGAAGGCATGCCGCACGCCGCGCTCGTTCCACGTGTCGAGCTGACGGCGCAGGCCGGCGGCATAGCCCAGTCGTGCGCTGCGCTCGGCCTTGTCCCGGGCATCGTTGAGGATCGCCTCGGCCTGCTGCCGGGCGTCGTCGATCAGCGCCTGCGCACGCGTCTGGGCGTCCGCCAGCGTCTGCGCGCACCGCGCGTGCACCTGTGCAGCCGCGGCGTCCAGTGCCAGCACACGGGCCAATGCCTCACGGGGGATGACGTCGCCGTCCAGGCCGACCGCCTCCGGCGTGGACCTCAGCCACAGGCGCATGGCAGCTCCGGCAACAAGGTGGGAAGCGCCTGCAGGAATGCATCGCTCGCGCCATCTGCAGCGATGGGCGCCACCTGGGCAGCGCCCAGCGGCAAGGACAGCGCGATCACCTTGGCGATGCACGGGTCGGGCCAGGCCCCATCGGCCGCCAACCGACGCCAGCCATCGCCGACCCATGCCGCCTGGTCGGCATCGCGCGGCAACAGTGGCGCTGTCATGCCGGTGACCGCGCGATGGCGCACATGCTCAAGTACCGCCGGCCCCACCCGCTGCTCGAACCAGCTCAGGCGCTCGCGCTCGATGCAGCGGCGCAGCGCCAGTGCGCGCGAAAACAACGCGCGGCTCATCAATACCTTGACGAGCAGGTCGGGCGCCAGCACCACCAGCCGGTTGGCCGGGGAATCCAGCGCAGAGACCTGCATGCGCCAGCATCCCGACCAGGCCTGGATCACGCGCACACGGCGCTGCGCAGGCGCGCGTTCCCAGCCCAACGCAGCGACCGGACCCAGCCAGTGCGCCACCCGCTCTGCCTCCAGCGATTGCGCCAGGGCGGACACCACCGCCGTCCATCGTTGAAGCCACCGTGCCGCGTTGTCGATGCGTGCCCTGTCCATCGGCCGGCCTCACCCAGCAGGTTTTCTGGACAACGCGCGCAGGCGCTGCCAGCCGCCCCAGCGGCGTGCATCGGCGCTCGGCCACCAGTACAGCGCTGCTGCACCGACCGCCACGCACAGCGCCAGCGCGCATCCGGCCAGCCATGGCCACGCCCAGGCACGTGGAGGCGCCGATGCGGAGAGCTGCGCATCGCTTTCCGCCCCGCCTGGCACCAGCGTGACGCTGACGTTCTCGTAGGTCAGTCCTTCCACGCTGTGCATCACCAGCGTCTTGATGCTGGGCACCAGGCTGGTCAGATCGCTACCGACGCGAAACTTGATGAACACCGCGGCGCTGGAGGGTTTGACCGAGGTGGACAGCGGGTCGTTGTTGGGAAGCACGATCTCCACATCGGCCGCGATCACGCCATCGATATTCGACAGGGTCTGCGACAGCTGCTGCGACACGCCGTAGATGAAGCGCACGCGTTCTTCGGTGGGTGTGGAAATCAGGCCGTCCTTCTTGAACATCTCGCCGAGATTGGCGTGCCGCGCGTGCGGCATGCCATGCGCGCGCAGCACCTGCAACGCGTACGCCACCTGGTCATGCGGCGCGTTGATCGCCCAGGTCTTGCCGTCGTCGGGCGTGCGCTTTTCCGCATCCACATCGGCGGTCAGCAGCACGGCGAGCATCTCGTTGGCGTCGTTCTCGGTCAGCCCGGAATACAGCTGCTGGTCGCAGCCAGACAGCAGCAGTGCCAGCAGCAACACCACCAGATATCTGAGCATTCGCATGCTATTGGTTCTTGAACAAAGTTTGCACGGCGTTCTTGCCCGACTGCGCCACGCCGACGCTGACATTGAGGTTGAAGCCGACCATGGTCAGCTCGTGCATCAGCTTCATTTGTTGCGAGGCCATTTCCTGCAGGCCCATGGTCGGCGCCTGCATGCTGAAGGCATCGATATGCTCGGCGATGGTGCGCACGCCATCGTTCTGCACGTCGACCATCCGGCTCACCATGCTGGGCTCTCCCACGCGCTGCATGGCAGGCGGCAGCGGGCTGGAGGATTGCATCAGCGCCTGGAAGCGGTTGACGAGCGCCTGGTTCGGCGCTGCCGTCGGCGATATCGCGGGCGTGGACAGGCCGGAACTGGCAGTGATCGGGGCAGGAGGAATGAGCGTCATGGCATGTTCCGCAGGCTGGGTAACGTCCGGGTCAGGCGCGCAGATACTGCGCGTTGGGAACTTCCATCGGCGCGGCGGATTCGGTTGCCGATTCCGCCTGCATGGGTGCCGGCGTGTAGCGTCCTGACAGCGCCTTGACCAGGCCAACGGCGTCGGCATCGGCGTCCTCTTCGATCAGGCTGTCTGCAATGCCGTGCCACGAAGCGTCGCCCACCGCAAACAGGCAGCACGCGTACAAGGCCTTGCATAGTGGCTTGGAGCCGGCATCGGCCTCCAGCTCACGCAACAGGCGCGCACCCTCCAGATAACTGCCGCGCTTGATCGCGATCCAGGCATCGAAGGTGTCCAGCGCCTTCAGCTCCGGCCGCAGCACCCGCACCGCGGCCAGTACCGCTGCGGCCTCTTCGAGTTTCTCGTGCGTCAGCCCCACCGTGATCAGTTCGATCAGCCCACTCACGACCGAACCGGGACATTCCATCTTTTCCATACCGCACCTCGTCATTCAATGGCTGTGGACAGCATGCGTGCGTAACGTACGCGTCGGCGCCAACCAAGGCTCTTCAGAAGCGAACATCGGAATACCATCGCGAACAAACACAGCGTGCTTCGTCCACCCATGCACACGTTCGCCCTGGAAGCCGATCGCCTGGCGATGGCTCAACCAGAATCGGCGTGCAGCAACCGCGGCCGGAGATCGCCATGTCGGATGAGAAGACCGAGAAGCCGACAGAAAAAAAACTGCAGGATGCGCGCAGGGATGGGGAAGTGCCGGTCAGCCCGGACGTCACTGCCGCAGCCGTGCTGCTGGCCGCGTTGTTGGTGATGAAACTGGCGGGCGGTTATTTCGTCGAACACCTGCGCGCCTTGATGTCGATCGGCTTCGATTTCAGCGCCAATACACGCGATGCCACCGCGTTGCACCGCGCACTCGGTCGCATCGGCGTCCAGGGAGTGTGGCTGACGCTGCCCTTCGTGGTCGCATGCCTGGCTGCCGGATTGATCGGCAGCTTTCTGCAGACCGGGCTCAATGCCTCGCTCAAACCGGTCACGCCCAAGTTCGATTCGCTCAATCCCGTGAACGGCGTCAAAAAACTCTTTTCGTTGCGAAGTCTCATCAACCTGATGAAATTGGGCATCAAGGCCGCGGTGATCGGCGTGGTGCTGTGGTACGGCCTGCGCGCACTGATGCCGACGATCATCGGGCTCGCCTACCAGCCAACGGCCGACATCGCCCAGATCGGCTGGCGTGCGCTGGGCATCCTGTGCGCCCTGGCGGTGCTGGTATTCGTGCTGGTCGGCGCGGCGGACTGGAGCGTGCAGCACTGGCTGTTCATTCGCGACAAACGCATGAGCAAGGACGAGCAGAAACGCGAACACAAGGACAGCGAAGGCGATCCGGAACTAAAGGGAAAGCGCAAGGAATTTGCCAAGGAACTGGTCTTCGGCGACCCGCGCGAGCGCCTCGCCAAGGCCAAGGTGATGGTGGTCAACCCGACCCATTACGCCGTCGCGCTGGCCTACGAACCGGACGGCTTCGGTCTGCCGCAAGTGGTGGCCAAGGGTGTGGACGACGGTGCGCTGGAACTGCGTGCCTACGCGCACAACCAGGGCATTCCGATCGTGGCGAACCCGCCATTGGCGCGTGCGCTGCATCAGGTCGAACTGGGCGGGGCGGTTCCCGAATCACTG
This sequence comes from Xanthomonas sp. BRIP62418, assembly GCF_003993495.1. Taxonomy (NCBI): domain Bacteria; kingdom Pseudomonadati; phylum Pseudomonadota; class Gammaproteobacteria; order Lysobacterales; family Lysobacteraceae; genus Xanthomonas; species Xanthomonas sp. BRIP62418. Next base: position 123,729 of record NZ_QEZG01000039.1, on the reverse strand, counting down.
TTCGAAACGGTGGCGGTGGTGCTGCGCTGGGTCGACGAGCTGGGCCGCGACAACGATGACGGCAGCGGCCCGCTGCCCTGCTAGGAGATCGCATGCGCCTGACACGGTATTTCGCATACACCGGTGAAGTGGCGATCGCCGCCTTGGTGGTGGCGGTCATCGGCTTGATGATCCTGCCGCTGCCCACCCCGCTCATCGACACGCTGCTGGGCATCAACATCACCCTGAGCGTGGTGTTGCTGATGGTCACGATGTATGTACCCGACTCGATCTCGCTGTCGTCGTTTCCCTCGTTGCTGCTGTTCACCACGCTGCTGCGGCTGTCGTTGAACATCGCGTCGACAAAATCGATCCTGCTGCATGCCGAGGCCGGCCACATCATCGAGAGCTTTGGCGAGCTGGTGGTGGGCGGCAACCTGGTGGTGGGCCTGGTGGTGTTCCTGATCATCACCACGGTGCAGTTCATCGTGATCGCCAAGGGTTCCGAGCGCGTGGCGGAGGTCGGTGCGCGCTTCACCCTGGACGCGATGCCCGGCAAGCAGATGAGCATCGATGCCGACCTGCGCGGCGGCAACCTGAGCGCAGACGAAGCACGCAGCAAACGCGCGCGGCTGGCGATCGAGAGTCAGCTGCACGGTGGCATGGATGGCGCCATGAAATTCGTCAAGGGCGACGCCATCGCCGGCCTGGTGATCACCATGGTGAACATCCTGGCCGGCATCGTGGTGGGCGTGACCTATCACGGCATGAGCGCAGGCGAGGCGGCCAACCGCTTTGCAATCCTGTCGGTGGGCGATGCGATGGTCTCGCAGATCGCCTCGCTGCTGATCTCGGTGGCAGCCGGCGTCATGATCACCCGCGTGGCCAACGAGAACGAGGCCAAGACCAGCTCGCTCGGGCTCGAGATCGGACGCCAGCTCACCGGCAATGCGCGCGCCTTGATGGCGGCGAGCGTGCTGCTGGCCTGCTTTGCGTTCGTTCCGGGATTTCCTGCGGTGCTGTTCCTGCTGCTGGCGGCGGCAGTTGGCGCAGGCGGCTATACGATCTGGCGCAAGCAACGCGATGTCAGCGGCAGCGATCAGCCCACGCTGCCATCCACCAGCCGTAAGGGGGCCAAGGGCGATGCACCGCACATCCGCAAGAGCGCGCCGGATTTCGCCTCGCCCCTGTCGATGCGGCTGTCGCCGCAACTGGCTGCGCGGCTCGACCCGGCACTGCTGGACCAGGCGATCGAGAGCGAACGCCGGCAGTTGGTGGAACTGCTGGGCCTGCCGTTTCCGGGCATTGCGATCTGGCAAAGCGACGCCCTGCAGGACCTGCAGTACGAAGTACTGATCCACGACGTCCCGGAAACCCGCAGTGCCTTGAGCGATACCGCAGACCTGCAGAAGGCGCTGGCCCAACAGGCGATCGCGCCGCTGCGTGCACGCGCGCATCTGTTCGTCGGCATCCAGGAAACACAGTGGATGCTGGAACAGGTGAGCGCGGACTATCCCGGGCTGGTTGCAGAGGTCAACAAGGCCATGCCCGCCCAGCGCATCGCCGATGTGTTGCGGCGGCTGCTGGAAGAACGCATCCCGGTGCGCAACATCAAGAGCATCCTGGAGAGCCTGGTGGTGTGGGGACCGAAGGAAAAGGACCTGCTGATGCTGACCGAGTATGTGCGCTGCGATCTCGGCCGCTATCTTGCGCACACTGCGACCGCAGGCACCGGGCAGCTGCCTGCGGTGATGCTCGACCACGCGGTGGAACAGTTGATCCGGCAGTCGATTCGCGCCACACCGGCAGGCAATTTCCTGGCCCTGCCACCGGAGCAGGCCAACCAGCTGGTCGAGCAGGTGGAGCGCATCGTCGCAGATCAGGCACAGCATCCACTGGCGGTGGTCGCATCGATGGACGTGCGGCGTTATGTGCGCCGCATGATCGAGGCGCGCCTGAACTGGCTGGAGGTCTATTCGTTCCAGGAACTGGGCGCAGAGGTGCAGCTGCAGCCGATCGGCAGAGTGGTGGCCTGATGCGCAAGCCACCGGTCCGCCACGTGCGCATCCTGCCGATCGCCGGTGCACCGTTGCCGCCGCACGCAGCGCCCACACCGGCGCGTGCGACGCAGCGTGTCAGCTTCATGCAACTGCGCCGACGCCTGAGCAGCGTGCTGCGCGGATTGCCGGACATGGTGGTGCCGGAGGATGGCGACGACGCTCCGCCGCTGCCAGACGCTGCGGATGCTGCCAGCGACGGTCACGACGCTGCGCCGCTGCCAGGCGCGCCCCCCTGCCTGGATGACGGCAATCGTGGACAGATCGCCCGAGGCGACGACAGCGACGCCTTGGGTCGGCAGATCGCCGCCGAGTGGATCCGCACCCAACGCGCGCAGATGGCCATCCACCACATCGCGCTGCGGGTGGCCGAATTCTGCAATGCCACGCCGGTGCGCGGCGCAGGGATCTGGGAGGCGTGGCTGGAGATCAACCACGACATCCTGCCGCAGACCACGCTGTTCTTGCGGCTTTCGCCAGACCAGCTATCGCTTCGCTTCGACAGCGGCTCGCCCGAGACGCGCGAGGTACTTTGCAATGGAAGAAAGCGTCTGGATACCGCATTGAAGGCCGCGCTCAGCGACACGCTGCAGATCAGCATCGAGGTCGTCTAGCGCCGCACATGCAGAACAGCCATATCGAGGGACCCCGCTTTGTCAACCGAGCCGAGCCCGACGCCAACGGCACGCGACTTGTCGCAAGCGCTGACCCACGTGCCTGCTGCGCGCGCGCAGCTCGGCAGAATCCTGTGCGACCCGCGTACCACACGCCGCTGCGGCTTTGCCGCGCAACGCCGCGGCATCCGGGCCGCGGAAGCGGCGCGCCTGCAGCTGCAGTTCGATAGCGGCACCCTGGAGTTGCGGATCGCCGCACGCGACGGCCTGGCGCTGCTGTTGAACGAAGCCGATGCCGCTCTGCGCACCGCGACCGCCGGTGTACTGTTGAGCGATGCGCTGCGCGCCTTCGCACCGCTTGGACTGGGCGCTGCCGAGGTCGTCGCCTTCGAGCGCTGCGCGGACGCGGCCAATTGCCTCGACATCGGCATCGCCCTGGGCGACATCGACGCGATCGCGGAGACCGCCAGCCCATTGCTGCTTGCCGCGCTGCACACCGCGACCGCTGCGCTGGCGACACCATCGCCACTGCCGGCCTGGCTGAGCGCACTGCGGCTGAGCACGCGCCTGCGCATTGGCCAGCGCACGGCGGCGGCGACGCTGCTGCAGTCGCTACGCCCGGGCGATGTGCTGCTGCACGCGCTTGGCCCGGCTCCGGTGCGCAGCGGCGAGTTGCTCTGGGGCATCCCCGGAGGTGCGGTGTTGCGCGCACCGGTGCACCTGAAGCCGCAACAGATGATTCTGGAGACCGCCCCCGCCATGCAGTACGATACGCCCGAGTCCGATCCCTCGCAGCCCACCACCGATGTGGCGGCACTAGAGCTGCCTGTCCAACTGGAAGTGGACCAACTTGCGCTCTCGCTGTCGGTGCTGTCGGGCCTGCAGCCCGGCCAGATCCTCGAACTGTCGGTGCCGGTGGACCAGGCCGACATCCGTCTTGTCGTCTATGGCCAGACCATCGGCATCGGCAGGCTGCTGGCGGTGGGCGAACATCTCGGCGTGCAGATCCTCAGCATGTCGGAGACTCCACATGCAGATGCCTGATGTCGGCTCGCTGCTGCTGGTGGTCATCATGCTGGGCTTGCTGCCCTTCGCAGCGATGGTGGTCACCTCCTACACCAAGATCGTGGTCGTGCTCGGCTTGCTGCGCAATGCCATCGGTGTGCAGCAGGTGCCGCCCAACATGGTGCTCAACGGTGTTGCGTTGCTGGTGTCGTGCTTTGTGATGGCGCCAGTAGGCATGGAGGCGTTCAAGGCCGCGCAGAACTACAGTCCCGGTGCCGACAACAGCCGCGTGGTGGTGCTGCTCGACGCCTGCCGCGAACCGTTTCGGCAGTTCCTGCTCAAGCACACGCGCGAGCGCGAAAAGGCTTTTTTCATGCGCTCGGCGCAGCAGATATGGCCCAAGGACAAGGCCGACACGCTCAAGCCGGACGATATGCTCGTGCTGGCGCCGGCGTTCACGCTCAGCGAGCTGACCGAGGCGTTCCGCATCGGATTCCTGCTGTATCTGGTCTTCATCGTGATCGATCTGGTGGTGGCCAATGCGTTGATGGCAATGGGTCTGTCGCAGGTGACGCCGACCAACGTGGCCATTCCGTTCAAATTGCTGCTGTTCGTGGCGCTGGATGGCTGGTCCATGCTGATCCACGGCCTGGTCTTGAGTTATCGGTGACGCCATGGACCATGACGATCTGGTGCGGTTCACCTCCGAAGCCTTGTTGCTGTGCCTCAAGGTGTCGTTGCCCGTGGTCGGCGTCGCCGCGCTTGCCGGCTTGCTGATTGCCTTCATCCAGGCAGTGATGTCATTGCAGGATGCGTCGATTTCGTTTGCGCTCAAGCTGGTGGTGGTGGTGGCAGCCATTGCGGTCACCGCGCCCTGGGGCGCCTCGGCGATCATGCAGTTCGGCCAGGCGCTGATGCAGGCGGCCTTCCCATGATCCGGCGCATTTCCCCAGGCGTTGTGCCGCCGTCGCTGCCGACCACGCCCGGCGCCCCGCATCACCATGCCGATGTGCCGGGAGCTGGCGCGCAGCCGCTGGCGGACACGCCGCATCATGCCCCCCGTCTGCGCCCCGCTCCGCCACGCAGGCGGCGACGTGGCATGCGGTCGCTGGATGGCATGGACGACGAGCTCGATGCCACCGACCAGGAAGATGCCGAAGCGGCGCGCGTGTCGGCGCTACGCGGCCGCGTCAGCATCGCAGTCGCTCAGCCCCAGGAGCAGGGACAACGTCAGGACGATCAGCATGGCGCCGGTGGTCGCGCACATGCCGGCGATCCGCACGCAGTGACGTGGCCAAGCGCCTCGCCGGTACACTGGGACGAGGATGTGCGTGCGGGTGTCCAGGCCGTCATCGATCGCTATGCGGCAACGCGCGCCGCCGACCAGACGGTCAGACAGCACGCCCTCACCGCCGCGTTCGTGGAGTTGCGTGACATCGGCATTGCCCATCCGGTCGCCGCATCGCTGACCACCATGGTCTGGATGTTGATGCGCGAGCACCTGCAATCGGCCCAGGCGAGCACCTTGCCCGAAAGCGTCGACACCCTGCGCAAACGCCTGGCGGAGATGGTGCGCGCGCAACCGGAGCCCACACCGGCGCTGCGCAGCTACAACCTGCTGCTGCCGCTGATGCTGATCAGCGCGGGAAAGCCGCGCAGACCCGCTGATTGTGCGCGTGGCATCACACGTTTGAACACGCTACTGATGGAACACCAAGACGGGGCCGCTCAGGGGATTCGTGCATGATCATGCAACTTCGCATACTGACGGGAATACACGCCGGCGCGCGATTAGATTTGCAGCCAGGCAGCTACACGTTAGGCGCCGATCCCCAGGCCGAGATCCGGATCGAAGACTGGCCTGATGGCCCGCTCATCATCGAGGTGGATGCAGATGGTCAAGCTCGTTATCGCAGCGACGCGTTGCCAACGACACCGTTTGTTGCGCTGCATCCAGTGCGTTTTGGTCCGTTGGTGCTGTGCGTCGGCGAGGCTGCAGCCGAGTGGCCGGACGATGTGGCGCTGCTGGAGCGGTTGCTGTCTCCAGCCGCGACGCCGGCAACACCCCCACCACGCAAGTCCAGGCGCACTGCGCTGCGCGCAGTGGTGGGCGCCATGTTAGCGCTGGCCGCCGCAGCGCTGCTGCCCTCCCTGCTACCGGCATTTCTCTCCGATGCCGCTCCCGCGCGCAGCCAGGACAACCAGCTCAACCAGGTCCGGTCCGTGCTGAAACGGCTGGGCTTGCGCGAAGCGCGCGTGGAACAGGTCGGTACGCGCGTGCGCGTCGAGGGTTTGGTGGCGAGCAGCGCGGATGCGGCACGCCTGCGCGTACAACTGCACCGGTACCAACATGCGGTCACGGTCGATGTGCTGGTGGTGGATGAGGTGCTGGCAACCCTGCGCGATACTTTGGCCGACCGCGATCTGAACGTTCGCTACGACGGTCAAGGCGTGTTCTCCATCGCCGGCAGCAGCGACAACGCGGAGCGTGCAATCCGAAGAATCGCCGATCTACGCAGCGATCTGGGCCCGGAGGTCCGCAAGCTGCATGTGGACATCACCCAGCAGGACCCGTCGGTAAAACCGCCCGCCAATTACGACGCCGCGCTGCTCGCCGACGGGTTGCATTACGTCGAGACCCCGGACGGCACCAAGCACCTGACTTCCCTGCCGCAGCACGCGGCGCCATGAGAACCGCACCATGTTCGATGCCATGACCCACACGGTCACCCAGGATATGAGCAAGATCTTGCAGACCAAGGCGGAGGATCTCTCCGGTGAGCGACTGCGCAACATCGATGCAGCGCTGCACACGACAGCGCAACAACTCCGTGTGCACTGGTCTGCAGCGAGCGATCAGGCTACGCGCAACAATTTCACCGTCTTGCACGACGGCATCAACGCCGCACGCGACATCGTCGCGCACATTGCCAGCATGCCTTGATCATCGAGTTCCTTGGCCACGTTGGTCAAGCAAAACGCGCCGACAGGCGCTCCACGTTACTTCATCTTTAGCTGAGGAGTATTTATATGTCGGATTTACAATCGATTGGGCCGCGATTGGGCCAGGGCGGGGATCTGTTTAAATCGGACTTTTCAAGCAGATACGACAACCATATGAGCAGCCAGACTTCAGACAATCAGATGGATAGTCTGATGGGTGGCATTGGCCATTCAGCCTCCGCACAGGAGCGCATGAACAACTACCTGACCGAGAAGAAGAACGAACTTGACTTCAACGTAGCGCTCAACAAATTCATCGGCAAGGCTGGCGACAACGCGAAGCAGCTGGTTGGCCAGTAATGGGCCCTGACATGACGCAGGGCCGATGCATGGCCCTGCGCATGTCGTACGACAGATGAGCAGCACCCGATTCGAAGCGATCGTCCAGCAGATGTGCGAAGCACTGGACCTGCCGGATGTGCAGACGGTGCTCAGCAAACGCGTGCTGTGGGTGGACGGGTTTGAAGTCTATCTGCACATGCCTGCAGCCCAGACCGACGATGAAGCACAGCAAGCGCCGGAAGAAGAAGCGCTGTATCTACGCATCTGCTACGGCCTTGCTCCTGCGGGACGCAGCTTGACGGTCTTCCGGCTATTGCTGGAAGCCAACCTCTCGGTGTACGCGCAGGACCAGGCGCAACTGGGATTGAACGATGCCGGCGTGATCGTGCTGATCGTGCGCGTTCCGCTGGACGACGACGTCGACGGCGCATGGATCTGCGATCTGCTCGCCCACTACGCCGAGCATGGCCGTTACTGGAACAACAATATCTTCATTGCACACGACGAAATGTTTGAAGGAATCGCGACGGGGAATTATCTGTGGCTACGCGCCTGAGGTGCTCGGCCGTGCATGCAAGCTGATGCCTGCAGCGAGGCAGGCACGACTCAGCAGCACGCTGATCGGAGCCTTGCGCATCCGCTGCGCTGGGTCACATCGCCACGCTGTCGCGCCGTCATTCCATCTCGCAGGATTTCTTACGCCATTCATCACTCGCAAGGACACTCGCCAATGAATCTCGCCATCCCCTCACACACCACTGCGAGCTTGCAGCCGTCCTCGTTCTCCCTGTCGCAGCAACAAGCCCTTACCGCGGTGATCATGAGCATGCTGGCGTACTGCATGCAACGCGTGCTTAGCGACATGCTGCAGTCACAGGATCAGCCATCCAGTGACGGTCAGTCACCGACCACCCCCAATCCGACGCCCTCGATGCCGCCATCGAACCCGCCGAGTTCCACCAACCCCGGCGGACAACACGGCAGCGGGACTGGCAATGGCAGCGGCGGCGATGGCAGCAACACCAACAAGGGCAACGGAAGCACCAGCGGAACAGGAGCCGGCAACGGCGCATCCCACAGCAACCCGGGTCAACCGGCAACGCCGCCTGGCACCGGCCAGCCGGTAACGCCCAGCCCCAACGGCACGCAAGCACCCCTGCCTCCCGGCAAGGTCGTCACCGCACCGCCCGGCGTACAGAACAAGCCCATCGTGGTGCATAAGGGCGAGGTGTTCGACGGCAAGAATCAGACCTATATCGGCGGCCCCTGCCTGGGCAAAGGCGATCAGGACGAGCACCAGCAACCGTTGTTCGTCGTCGAGGACGGCGGCTGCCTCTGCAACGTCAACATGACGGGCGGCGGCGACGGGGTGCATTTCATGGGCAGCGGCAAGATGGTCAACTGCGTCAACGAAGATGTCAGCGAGGATGCGGTCACCATCGATGGCCAGGGCAACCGCGAGCATGATGCGGGAATTGCAGGTTGTAGCGCTCAGGTCAGCGGCCGGCCGAAGGTCGAGATCATCAATTGCACGTTCAAGAATGCCACAGACAAGGTCGTGCAGGACAACGGTGCTGCCGACGTGGTGATGTCGGGTGACACCGTCGAGGGTGCCAGCAAGGTCTTCCGCACCAATGGTGGGCATGCCGATATCAATACGAGCCTTCAGGTGGAAAACTGCGAGTTCAATCAGGTCAAGGAAGCAGTGTTCCGCACCGACGCGCCAGGCGCGACGGTGGCGTTGGCAAACCTGAAGACCGATGCGCCCGACGAGGTGATTGCTCCCAACGCGTCCCAGGCCATCGGCGCGACACGCATCGGCCATAAGGCCTACAGCGGCTGATCACACCCTGCACCGTTGCTGTGCGTCGAGCGCGCCCGGCAGATGCACTGCGTTGACGCATCTGCCGGGTATCGGCGCCCGGTGGTGTCGAGGTCCACATGCGAGGTGTCGAGCGTGACCCGTATCCGCCCTTCCACCCTGACATTCGGGCTGCCTGGCAACAGCCATGGCGCGGCGCATGCGGGTACGCCGTCGCCGCACAAGCAGGCCCATCAACGACTGCATCAACTGGATGGGCCAGCGGCCGAGTCCGAAGCACGCGCTGCAGAACTGGATGTGGCCGCACGGGTGTATCGCTACAGCGCAGCTGCTGCCGACACCGGACGGGGCACGCCTGCGCCACGCGAGACAGGCAGGCTGCGGGGCGTGCGGAAGTCGTTGCAGAAGCTCGCCCGGCTCGCCGGCACGGCGGTGGGCATCGCCCGGCAGGCCACTCCCGACCATACGCGCCTGCTGCGCTACCAGGGCACATCTGCGCAGCCTGCACCGCCCGCTCGGGCAGAGCCGGGCCACTGGCACACACTCGCTCCTTTGCAGACAGCGACATTCGCCGCCTCGCAACGGCTAAGCGACGCCCGGATCGCCGTGCGCAAGGCCGCCGCGCTGGAACGCCTGGTGGTGCTGCATATCGATCGCCTGGAGCGGGACACAAGCCTGCAGGCCAGACGCGCGCCGCGCCTGGCCGACCGTGCCAACGCCACCCGCAAACGCCAACAGGTGCTGGCCACCTGGAATACGCTGCTCCGCAAGCACATCGCTAGCTGCAGCGAGCGCCTGGCGCGCACCGAGCAACAGCTGCAGCAGCAACTGGACCAGCTCACGGCCGTGCCCGCGCCCGCTGCAAACGAGCGTCGACCGCGCTTGCGGGACCTGCTCAAGCACGAAGCCGCGCTGGAGCGCATCCGCCAGCAGCACCAGCACGCGCAGCATCTGTCCGCCCTGCGCGAGAAACAACAGGCCTTGCTGCAGCGCCTGGAAGCGCGCGCCGCCAACCTCGACACCACACTGGCACAGGCGCTGCAGTCTGCACTCATCGTGGCCGGCGACCTGTTCGAGACCGCTGCGCGCGCCAACGCGTTGCGTGCACTGCTGCCGGCGCTGGCGGATCTCACGCAATCGATCGAGGAGGAGGTTGACCGCGCAGCGGCAGACGATCTGCGCGCCAGCCAGGCGCTGCGGGCTGCGTCAGACGCACTGATTGCCGCGCAGATCGCGCAGACCGCATCCAGCACAACCGATGCCGCTGCGGCCACCGCATTGCGCAACCGCTTGTCGTCCTGGGCGAGCGGGCTGTCCACCACGCGTTTTGCAGACCAGGCCGTGCCTGCAGCGGGGATCGTGGCCATCGCGCTCGGCGCGCTGCGCGCGGCAGTGGCCGTTGTGCTCGGCGACAACCGCGCTGACGCCGCGGCGCTGCTGTTGGCCACCTTCGACCGTGTCCACGACAGCACCTGGAGCGCGCTGATCCCCGCCGATCCGGAACGGCCCGGAGACCCGCCGGGCATGACGATGGGCGAGCACTCCGCCATTACCCGCGCAGCGATCGAAGCGGCGACAACGCATTGGCTGGAGACCCTGGGACGTGTGCCACGCGGCCGTCAGGTACTGGGCCAGTTGATCCAGGCACGCCACGAGCGTGCCGCCGACCCCGGCCGCCAGGACATCGCGCGCATTGCGTTGCGGGCCGATGCGCTGCTGCGCGCCGCACCTGTGGACGATACCGCCACGCGGTGCTGGCTGAGCGGTGCGCGGCGCGCCGCCGGTGTCGCCCTGCACGCGGCCGACCCGGCAGATGCGTTGCGCACCTGCAGCAGCGACGAACGCGCGGCCTACCATGCGCTGCGCAACGGCTACGAGTCGCGTGCTCCCGATTCGGCGTATGCGCGCGCAAACGCCCACCTGCAGGCGTTCGGCGAGGCGGTGCGTACTGCCACCTCGCCGCACCCTGCCGGCGCACACGCGAGCGCTCCCAATCCACTGCATGCCTTGTCGGAGGGGCTTGAGGTCGCATCGGCCACCGCACTGCCGACACCGCGTCGACGCGCAAACCTGGCCCTGGAGCACGCCGCGGCTGCCTTGGCCGGCTACCTGGGCGCATTGCATGCGGCCCGATCGCAGGGCAGTGTTCCATCGCAGGCCGAGCTGCACTGGCAGGCGGCGGCCGAGCTGCTGCAATGGGTCGATGAGGACGTGGACCGCAGTTGCGTCGTCTTCGATGCCGCCACCCTTGCACGCATCGCCGAACGTGCCGCAGCGCTGCATAACCACCATCAGGCGCAGGCATCCCGAACCCCGGGCGGTGCAGCGGTGCAGGCAGCGCCACCGGAAGGATTGCGGCGTGCCTGGGAGCAGGTGCGGAGCGGTCGCTGCACCGCGCCAGCCGCGTTCGATCTGCTGCGCACCTGCCTGTCTACGGTGCGGGCGGAGCACGCAGAGCAAGCGGCGGAGCCGCAAGCAGGCGATCCCTCGCCACAGGCCACGTTGTGGCTCGCACATGCGCAGGACTGCCTGGCGCATTTCGACGCCGCCGTCGACAAGACCTTGCAGTTGATGAAGCAGACCGGTGCCGGCGCCCTGGCTCACCCCGAGGCATTGCTGGACCTGCTGCGCGACATGCTCTCGCACCTGGAATGGCGCGACCGCTGGCGGATGACCTGCCAACAGACCTGGGGCGCCAATCTCGCACCGCTTTCGGCGGCAGCTGCGATTGCAGGGTCTGCGTTCGGCCTGGGTACACGACTGATCGCCAGCATGCAGTGCAATCGCGATGCCTCGCTGGAGTTCTACATGGGACGTACCGGCCTGTACCTGCAGATCAGCCGCCAATCCGCGACGCAGCGCCAGCTCGGTGCGGGTCTGACTGTCGGCTATGGCATCGATGTGGAAAGCGACTACGCGGCAGCCGGGGTGTCGGCCGCCGTGGACTGGCGCTATCGGCGCGAGGCCGGCGTGGAAGACGGCCTGCAGCTCCGTATCCCCCGGCTGGGCAAGGGACGCGAGCCGGAGCTGCTGCAGGCATTCTTGCGCATGCTGGAGCATCTGGTACGCCGCGCAACGCCCGATCCTACCGCACAGCCCCCCGACGCGGACTGGATGCAGGCATTGCTGGCCGAGCATCCGGACGCCAGCGTCGGGCTGATCGACCAGGCCGCACGCGTCAGCCAGGGCACCGAATGCAGCGCCAGCGTCAGCGCCGGCCTGCGTGCAGGCGATGCGCACGGCCGCCGCGCGGGCGGTGCGCTGGGGCTCGGCGTCAAGTCGCGCCAGGACCTCGGCTGGACATCGACGACCGTGGCCGGCTACATGACCACGCACTACTGCGACGCCACCGCCGCACGCCGGGTGGAAGCGGCCGCACGCCTGACGGCCGGCGTGCAACTGGCGCTTGCCCAGCATCGACACGGAGGCGCATCGGCAACGCCTGCGGCCAGCACCACGCTCTCGGCACTCGATGCCGGCTATGTCGCCGAAGTGAACGCGGACGTGGCCACCGCGTTCTGCACGCTGTTCCAGTTCGGTGGTGAAATCGATGCGGTCCGCAGCGACCGCGCAACCGACTTCGCGCAATTCGCCGCGTTCGAGCGCCTGGTCCGCACCCAGTGGGAGCGCTGGGCCGACTACGGCCTGGTCAAGCTGGGCACCGATGTCGACCAGACCCTGCAGCCGGTGCTGGCAGAGCTGCAACTGGAGCATTTCATGCAGCAGGCCAGGCGCTTTGCCGATGGCAACGCGCTGGCTGCGCTGTTCGCCGACGAGGCGTTACGCAGCGAAGCTGCACCGCTGCTGGACGTGCACCGCGCACTTGCACTGGTGGCGCAGGATGCAGGTGACGACACGGCTGCACTCGCCGAGCGCACCGCCTTCGACGCGTTGCTGCAGCAGCCCGCCGTGTGGGAGCCGACGTTGCTGCTGGTCCGCGAGAAGACAAAACTGACCGAAGAACGTGGCGTGGACTTCATCGTCAAGCGCCAGCGCAACCGCATCGCCGAGGCCATGCGCACGGTCGGTCAATGGCCAGCGTACGAAGCGGTGCCGCGCGCCGTATCGCCCCGCTCCACCACCACTACTCGCACGTAAGCCGCGCACCGGGCTGGCCCCGGGACCGCCAACAAACGACAGACGCAACGGCGGTTGCGTCTGTCGTGGCGGCGTGCGCGACGCAGTGGATCAGCTGCAGGATCGACCGCTCACGGCCTGCCGTTTTCCCACTGGCGAAGTTCCTCGCTTTCGTGCAGTGCCTGCCTGAGCTTCTGTAGCTCGGTCTTGAGTGTCTTGGTCAGGTCGTTGCGTGGCACGCCGCTGAACATCGCCGCCTGCCCGGCGTGCAGGCGGTCGAGCACAGTGTCGATGGTCGCCATCGAGACCGATTGCGTGCCGACCTCCGTGCGCAATTCCTCCAGGGCTTCACGCAATCTCCCCGCCAGCGGCCCAGTTGCAGGCGCAAGCGGCTGCCCCTCCTCCAGGGCGCGCGCAATCTCTGCCGATGTCGGCGCCGACAACAGCGCGATCGCCGCCTCGACGGGTTCGGCCAGCGCCTGAAGCGTGCCTGCGATGGTGCGTTGATGATCGGTGGCGCTGGCGGCGCGTTCCTGGTCCAGGCGCGTGGCCTGGGTGGTGTTGGCGCCGTTCTTGGCCTTGAGCGCATTCCAGATCGTATCGTTGAACAGGGTCTGCGCTGCCTGTTGCACGACCGTGGCGGTGGAATTGGCGGCTTCGCCCGCAACGCTGCCGTTTGCGTTACCGCCACGCAAGGGCGCAGCGATCAGGCGGCCGGCCCCGAGCGAGGCGAAATTGGCCAGCACGTTGCTGAGCATGTGACGGCCCAGCACATCGCGTACCGCAGTGGTGATCGCGTTGGTGGTGCTCAAGGCCTGCCTGGCCAACGCCAGGCCTTCCATCCCGGTTTCCAGCAGGTAGTTGGGGAAACGCACGGCGTCGGACCATTGCGCGGGCCGACGGGTCTTGTCCGGCAATGCCAACGCAAACAGATTCAGCCGCTGCTGTCCGCCAAGCAGGTCGGGCACGCGCGTCTGGCCGGTACGCGCAACCGCCTTGCCGGTTTCGAGCATCGCCTTCTGCACCACCCCTGCCCCGCCAATGGCGAGCGCGCTCAAGCCCAGTTGGCCGGCCGGCGTGCGCGTGCCCGGGTCGGCGGAGGTCCGCCGCGCCGCGTTGAATCCCGCGTTGATCGTCGGCTTGAGCAGCAACGTGTCCAGGGACTTGTCGTCCAGGGTCGATTGCCACTGGGTGATTCCCTGGCGGAGGTCGTAGGTCTGCGCCTTGAGCTCGGGAAGCGTTGCGGTGTTGCCTTCGCCGGGACGCGTGAAGCGTTTGCCCTCGGCAGTGATTTCCAGCAGGGCCGGCGGCGGATCGGGCACCAGGATCTTGGGGTCGATGGCCTGGAACCGCGGCAGGTTGGCAACACGCGCGCGCCGGTCCATCGCCGGGATCAGCAACGTATCGCTGGTATAGGACATCAGGCCCGCCACCGTGCCGGACAGCGTCGTCGTACTCAGCGTCTCCGATCCGGGCGCACGCGCGCCATCGTAGGCTGCACCCGCGGCGAGACCGAACGGGGTCCGCATCGAGCCGATGACGAAGGCCCTGAGGCACTCGTAAGCGATCGGCCACGCTGCTTTTGCGCCTGCCGTCTTCATATCGCCGACGATCTGGTATCCGGCATCCGGCCCGAACGCGGCGATGCGTTCGTCCACGCGCGCGTCCGCCCATTCCAGATACGCGGCCTGCAGTGCCTCCTGCTCCTCCGAGGGCGCTGCAAAGCGCAGATTGCCCAGGCGAGTCCGTAGCTGCGCCTTCAACTCAGCGGCCGCCGCCGCGCTGCGCTGCGCATAGCTCGCTGCAACGGCAGGCGCATGCGGCTCATCGACGACCGAGGACGCGGGGCTTACATACGGAGTGTAAAACGCTGCGTCCGTCGACTCGGAAGAATGCGATGACTGCGAGGACTCCGAGCGATGTGATGCACCATGCGAGGACTCGGCATGACTTGCGTCGGTGGTCACGCGACGTGCAACCGGTGCGCGGCGACCGCGCAATACCGGGCCCGAAGAGGGCAGGCCGGCGAGCGGCCCGGTTGGCACTCGCGTCTGTGGCAGGGCGACGGCCTCCTCGGCATGCGTCGGGCGTGTGGGTGCAGGAGACGTTGCGCGGCCGCTGGGAGAGGTCCCGATGTTGCTGGAGAGCTTCATGAGGCCACCTCGGCCGTGCTGCCGGCCTGCGTCACCAGCGCGTCCAGCACCACACGTGCGGCCACCTGCCCGCGCTCCAGCGCAGTGGCCACGGCATCGGGCGTGCGTTCGACCAACAGCGGGCAGACACAGAGCAGGCCAAGGTCCGAGAGCGTGAGCCGCCAGCCGTAGTGGGTCAGCAATTGTTCCTGCAGCGCCAGCAGCGTCACCACCTCCTCGCCGCCGAGCTCGCGTGCGGCCAATGGCAGGATCACTTCCGGAAACGCCGTCATCCCGCCCTGCTGCACCTGCGCGTGGACACGGCACAGCATGCCCGCAGGACCAAGGATGGTTTCGCCTTGGCCAAGTCGCTGCGCAAGCTCCTCAGGCAACCCAAGACGGACTCCCAGGCTGGTGAAGAATGTGTCGTTCGCTGTGTGGAGATTTCCCAATTCCGACATTGTCCGAAATCCTCGAGAAAGTATGCGATAGGTACCGATACACCATTCCGGTAGGAGAAAGTCTCCATTACCGGATGCATAGCCGGGTAACCCCCTGCGAAAGACTCTTGCCGCGCGCGAAGATGTCCTGCTGAAAAATGTGCAACCGAGACCTGGATCATGTGCCTTGCACTCCGGAGCACGACAGGATCATGTTGCACAACCCGGATGCGGGATTAACGCGATTGCACCCCGGACATTCGATTCGCATCGCTATGCCCGACTTCGCGATGCAGGTCGCAAAAAATGGTCAGCGTGCTGCATTGTTGCCGCCCATAGCGGCCACCCCAAACATCAGACGTGGATTCGCTATCGCGCGTTGCGTTTCACCCTATTTCATCAATACAAGCGAGTGGTATTCATGAAGGTTTCTTCCGCACCCCAGACAGCACATTCCTACACTAACCCCGTAGTGAATTCACCCAGCGCCGAAAGGCAAAGCAGGCCGACCACAAAAAGCGATGGGCCGCTTGCACAGCTCCAGGGACGTTCCGCTCCGAAAAGATATCGCACCGCCCCCAAGCCTGCTCAGTCGAACGCACAGGCTCAGCAGATGCGGCCACTTGGCATGCCGCCATTCCATGCAGGCACCAGTAACGACTGCGGTCTTCATACGATTGCGGCACTGACCGGGCTCGCCGAGGCGGATGTTGTCAACGGGCTTGGCCTGACACCGGACAACATTCAATACATCAGCCAGCATGGCATGACGCCAGACCAGTTTACCTGGGCGATTAGTAAATTCGAAAATGGCAGTGTCAAACACCAGCGCGGATCGCCGCAAGACCTTGCAAGTGCGCTTCATCAGCTTCCAAACTACGAAAAGATTGCGATCGGCATGGAGCGTCATTCAGGCATCGGACACCTCGTTGCTGCGATGCGCCAAGGTGAAAAACTGGTCATCTGGGATCGCCAGGTCAGCCATGTAACAGAAGTGCGAACGAGAGAGGAGTTATTGCATTATTTCAATAGCAATAATGTGTCAAGTGTTCAAACGTGGTCCCGTCAGTGATTCCCGGTAGCCCGCAGCTATCCGCAGGCAACTGAAAAAAAACTCTGCAACATCCTTCTGCAATTGCTGCAGGGCTGCAGCCCAAGCGCTCAGCCCTGCAGTGGTCCGGCCGTTCACCTTTCCCGGGCAGGCCAGGATAATGCGCTTCGGGCAGGCGATAGCAGAGAGAGTCGCCCAGTGCGCTGACCTCTCACGTTTCGATGCAGCGTCATTGCTACGCTCGCCACTTCCACAGCTCTCGCGAACACCCCCGGTCCGGGGGCCGGTGCAGGAATGCTTGCCGGTCGCAGATAGCAGCCGGCAATGGACATTCGCGCTCAAAGTAGCAAGATGGTGGCCGCCAACCTTTGTCAGGCGGCTGTGGGTAACCCTTGCGCTGCGCGCTGCCGGTCGATAAGGCTGCGTTCGTTCGGCACTCGGGAGGTGCAAGACGACCCAATGCAGCGTCCAGCTGGGCTGGCAATCTCGCTTATACGGATACGCTCACTCGCAGTGGTGAACAGCTATGTGCGGCAAAATTTATTGCAGCCACCGTCTATCGAACCGCGAGAGTGCGCGCCTGAAATCAGTTAATCGGCACGCCAATGCATCAGGCGATCGTGGTGATCGCCCTGCACTGCTCTCACAGCAAACGCCTAACGAAGGCGAGCATTACCTGCGCCGCCCACCCCTCAAACTCCTGAGATTCTCCTTCGTATCCGCCTCGAAGTTGTCTGCAATGGGCTTGGGAATACTCTGTTTACCCAGTGGCACCCCGCCCGCGTCTTCCAGATTCTGGCGGATCTCGCCTTTCTGCTTCTCCTTGTCCAATCGCATCTCTTCGTAATGCAAACCTGCCAACACAGGCACTTTGAGCATCTCAGTCGATTTGCTGATGCTGCTACCTACTAAATAACCTTTAACCGCATCAGTTGGCTGTTGCCGCTCGGCTGCCCCCTTGCCTGTTCCCTCGGCTGTCCCCTTGGCTGTCCCCTTGGCCGCGCCTTCGCCTGCGCCCTTGGTTGCACCCTCAGTCGCCCCCTTGCTCACTCCCTTGGCTGCACCCTCGCCTGCCCCCTTGCTCGCCCCCTTGGCTGCGCCCTCACTTGCCGCCTTGGCGGCGCCCTCGGCGACCCCTTTGGCGGCCCCCTTGGCTGCGAGCCTGGCCGTGGGTCCGCCGACAGCGCCAACCACCGCCCCAGCCATGTTGATGCCGGCGAGTTTCCACGCGAGCGACATGTCGCCGCCTTGCAGTGCGGTGTCGAGGACCTGTGCCGCCTGCGCTTCGCTCTCCAGTGCCAGCGCTGCTGCATCGGCAAACTCGCCGATGACGGGGATGCCGTTCAGTGCACTCAGTCCGACCGAGGCCCAGTCCAGGATCTTGCTGTCCCACTTCAGGAACTCATGCAGTCCCTTGCCGACGGTACCGATGTCCTTTTTCTTCTTCTTGATCTCGGGTTGATCGGCCTTGCCCATCAACATGTCCGCGACGGCCTTCTGCTGGTCGGGTGATGTGGCTGTGTGCGTGGGCGATTTCTCCACGATCTTGTTGGCCGCCGTCATATGTTCGTAGAACTGCTGAAAGTCCTTCTTGCTGATCTTGCCCGAGTCGACGACATGGCCGCCGCCGAAGAAGCTGTGGGGCTTCTTGTAGCCGGTGATCGAGTTGTTCAACACGCCGAACAGCAGCGGGTCGCCCAACAGCTGTTTGGCGGCGTCGCGCACTGCGGGGTCGGCCTTGTCGTCTTTGGCGATCGTGTCGAGCTTGTCGCGCGTCACCTCCTTGCCGTCGCCGAAGAACGCGTCCTGGTGGCTGTTGATGGTGTCCAGCGTTTTCAGTTCGGGCGCGGTCAGGTGCATCTGCGATGCGGATTTCTGCAGGAAATCCGGGGTACTCATCGAACCCGAGTCTCCCGCCAGCGCCTTCCACTGATCGGGGTGCTCACGAAAATACTGCGCGGCAGCGATGACCTGCGGTGGGCGCTTCTGGGTCTTGTCGTCGCCTTCGACCAGGTGCTTGAACGCGTCCTGGTTCAGATCCTTCGGCAGATAGTCCGAATAACGATAGAACTCGCGCATCGCGTCGCTCTCGGTCATGACCGTGGGCTCGGTCTTGTCCGGGCTGTCCGACGCCACATAGTTTTGCGTGTAGCCCTTGGCTTGCTTGGTGGCGTGCTCCGCTACCTGCGCGTGGCCGGCCGAGAACTTGCCGAGATCGCCGGCCTTGATCTTGCCGCCGCATTTGCCATCGCCCTGCGAGCCGATGGCGAAGAACAGCCGCGGGTCCTTTTGCAGTTCCGTCAATGCCTTCTTCAGATCCGGCGGTGTCGCCGGGTCGTTGATCTTCGCATCGAGATCGGCCCACGCGAGCGGCAGCTTGTCCTTGTGGCGATCGAGCGTGGTGACGATCTCCAACTCGTTCTGGGTGAGCGTCCCGCCATCCCACGTGACCGAAGAGCCGTCCACCGCCGGCGGCAGGTCGCGCCCTTTCATTTTTTCGGGATTGTAGGTCGCGTTCTTCCCACCCATGGCAGTGACTTGCGGATGGCGATCGGCAAAGTCGTAGAGGTTGGCCGCAATCAGCTTGCCATTGCACTTGCCCTGGTCGTCGTGGTGGTGCTTGCCGTGTCCCTGGGATGCCATTGCGAAGAACAGGCCGGGATCCTGCTGCAGACCTTGCAGCGCCTTCTTCAGGTCGGGTGGCGTGGCCGGATCGTTGATCTTTTCATCGAGCTTGTCGAACTCGATCGGCGTCATGTCGCGATGCTGATTGAGCGTTGAAACGATCTCCAGCTGGGATTGCGTGAGCGTGCCGCCGTCCCAGGTGACCGTGGAGCCCTCTGCTGCCGGCGGCGGCGTGTCTCCCTTGATATTTTTGGGATTGAACTCGGCGTTCTTCCCGCCCAGATCGGTCACCTGCTGATGATGGTCTGCAAAATCCCACAGATCGGCGGCCTTGATCTTGCCACCGCATTTGCCATCGCCCTGCGAGCCGATGGCAAAGAACAGACGCGGGTCTTTCTGCAGGCCTTGCAGCGCGCTCTTCAGATCGGGGGGTGTGGATGGGTCGTTGATCCTGTCGTCGAGTTTTGCGAACTCAAGCGGCATCTTGTCCTTGTGCTGATTGAGTGTCGAAACAATCTGGAGCTCCGATGCGGTGAGCGTGCCGCCGTCCCAAGTCACCGACGATCCATCCACCGCAGGCGGCAGCTTGGATCCCTTGATGTCCTTGGCATCGAAGGGGGTCGCCAGCGTCGGCCAGGAGGTGCGTTTGTCGATCGGCTGGCTGGCCTGCATGTCGTCAGCCGAAGACGTGGACAACCCAGCAATGCCGCTGCCTGATCCCTCGTTTGGCGTGTTGCCGTAGATGGCGGCAAGCAGCTGGTAGATCTGCTGCAGGAACAGGTTATCCATCGCCAGCAACAGATCGGAGTCGTTCATGGCCGAATCGGATCCGGGCGCCTCCGGAGACGAGGCGTCATCCGTGAGAGGGAGAAACAGACCGGCGGCACTCCCGGTCGATAGCGTGTTGAGCGACATGTGCGGCCTCGCAGTGACAGAGCAGTGACAGAGCAGCTGCATATGAGTACATGCTCATACGGTCACACGGGCATGTCTCATGCGGCGAGCACAAATGTTGCCACCGCCGGTACGGGGCGCATGCACCAATGAACTATTTTGGCGAAAAAAGCGCAAGAAACCGCCCGCAGACGACGAGCCTGCAAACCGGCGTAGAGGTAAGACACCCCGCGCCACGATGGTGTCGCTGCCTGCGCCGATATCGGTCATGTCGGTCTCGATGGTCACCGTGCCGGTGCGATCCGGCCGCGCACGCGCACCTGCCTTGGACATCGGCGCGCCGCGCACGGCAGCGGCCATGCCCATCCCGATCAGCCATTGCCCGTCGCGCACGCTTGCGTGCGCCGCCTGTTTTAACAGCGCGCGCGCCTCGTCATGCTCGGCGCGTGCAGTGGCCGGTGCTATCTCCGGATACTTGCCCGTGGCATGGACGTTTTCCTTGCAGACGATCCGGATGGCAGCGGCTCACTGCGCGATCAGGAACACCGCATAGATGTTTTCGGTGTAGGTGATGGTGCCGGTCAGCAGGCTTTCGCCGATGCGCTGGGCTCCGGCGCTTGGCGCAGGCGGCGGCGGTGGGGCCGGTGGCGAAGGCGGCGACACCACCGAGCCTGGCTTTGGCGCTGCGGAGGCCGACCAGGTGCCTGCCTCGACACCATAGGCAAAATTGGGGGCGACATCGGAGATGCTGTAGATCCCGCCGAGCCGCACGCCGTAAGCAGCGGCCAGTCCTTGGGCCGATTCGCGCGACTGCGTGGCGGCTTCGCGCTTGAGGTCTGCACGCAAGGCAGCGGCATCGGCGTAGGCGGTCTGCATCGACAGCACCTGGACATGCTCATTGGCCTCCAAGCCGCCGAGAAAGGCACGCACATCCTTCAAGGACGTAAAGGTGCCGCGGATCTTGCGCTCCACGCGGGTGCCTTCGAAGACCGATTTACCCGCCTCGTAACGCGATTGCGGCGCAATCGACAACGCAGAGGCATACAGCGAGTCCTTGAGCACGCGGTTGCGCTGCAACCCATCCAGGACCACACGGGCGCGCTCTTCGACGAACGTGCGTGCCAGGTCGGGCTGCAGATTGGTGTTGCTGACCTTCAGATCGACGATGAACCGGTCCGGGTCCACGGTCCGATAGGCCTGCCCCTTCACCAGCAAGTGCGGCTGCGAGGGCAGCGTATTGATCTGCGCTGTGCCCACGGCAGGTAGCATGAGGGCGGTGGCAAGCATCCAGCCGGCGAATCTGTTCATTGTCGTCTTCCTTGATGGCGAGTGATGCCCCTACAGCGTGGGGTCCTGCACAAGCGTCGCCACGTCCGCACACAGCCGATCGACCGCCGCCGGCGTGGTGGCCCATGACGTCACGAAGCGAATGACCAGGCGGCCATCGCTGCGGGTTTCCCAGCGTTCGAAATCGTAGCGCCGGGCGAGCTGTTCGGCCTGCGCTGTGCTGACGACGATGAACTGCTGGTTGGTCGGCGAGTCGCTGGTGAACTGCACGCCAGCGGCCAGCAAGCCGGCGCGCAAGCGCTGCGCCATGGCATTGGCATGCGCGGCCAGCTCGAGGAACAGGCCGTCTTCGAACAAGGTGGCGAACTGCGACCCCAGCAGCATGCCCTTGGCCAGCAGCGCGCCACGTTGCTTGATCAGATAGCGGAAGTCCGCCTGCAATGCCGGAGTGACGATGACCAGCGCTTCGCCGAGCAAGGCGCCGTTCTTGGTGCCGCCGATGTAGAACGCATCGGTCAGCGTGGCGATCGTCGGTAGATCCAGATCGTTGCCATCCGCTGTCAGCGCGGCGCCCAGGCGTGCGCCATCCAGGTACAGCAGCAGGTCGTGTGCGCGGCAGAAACGCGACAGCGCCTGAAGTTCGGCACGCGTGTAGATGGTGCCGCTCTCGGTGCTGTTGGAAATGTAGACCAGGCGTGGTTGCACCATGTGCTCGTTGCCGTGCACGTCCAGCAACGGCTGGATCAGCGCCGGCGTCAGCTTGTCGTGCAACGCGGGCACGGCCAGCACCTTGTGGCCGGTGGCTTCGATGGCGCCGGTTTCGTGCGTGGCGATGTGCCCGGCCTCCACCGCGATCACCGCCTGGTGCGGGCGCAGGAACGCCGCGATCGCGGTCAGGTTGGTCTGGGTGCCGCCGACCAGCAGATGCACGTCGGCCTGTGCCTGCGCGACTGCATTGCGAATCAATGCAGCCGCACGCGCAGTATGGCGATCGGTACCATAGCCGGCGTTCTGTTCGGCGCTGGCCTGTGCCAGGGCCTGCAGCAGGCGCGGATGCGCGCCTTCGCTGTAGTCGTTGCGGAAGCTGATGCGCATCGCGTTGCCCTGCCCGTCCATCACAACCCCTTGGCCGCCTGCGCGACCGCACGGAACAGCGCACGCCCCTTGTTCATGGTCTCCTGCCATTCCAGGTCCGGGTCGGAATCGTAGACCACGCCGCCGCCGGCCTGCACGTACAGATACCCGTCCTGGATCACGGCGGTGCGGATCGCAATGGCGGTGTCGGCATCGCCATGCCAGCCGATATAGCCGACTGCACCGGAATAGACGTTGCGCTTGACCGGCTCCAGCTCGCGGATGATCTCCAGCGCGCGAATCTTCGGCGCGCCGCTGACGGTGCCGGCCGGGAAGGTGGCGCGCAGCACGTCGCTGTAATTCAGGCCGGCCTTGAGCGTGCCGGTGACCTCGCTGACGATATGCATCACGTGGCTATAGCGTTCGATCACGAACTGCTCGCCCACCTTGACCGTGCCCGGTTCGGCCACGCGGCCGACATCGTTACGACCCAGGTCGATCAGCATCACGTGCTCGGCGCGCTCTTTCGGGTCGGCCAGCAATTCTTCTTCCAGCGCCTTGTCCAGCTCCGGTGTTGCGCCGCGTGGGCGGGTACCGGCGATCGGACGCACGGTGACCACGCCATCGCGCAGGCGCGCCAGGATTTCCGGCGAGGAGCCGACCACCTGGGTACCGCCGACATCGAGAAAATACATGTACGGCGATGGATTGAGCGCACGCAGCGCGCGATACACATCCACCGGGCGCGCGCGGAACGGCACGCGCAAGCGTTGTGACGGCACCACCTGGAAGATGTCGCCGGCGCGCACGTATTCCTGCGCCTTGCGCACCACCGCGTGGTATTCCTCGCGGGTAAACGAGGAGCGGAAATCCGACTCGTCGATCGCATCGGAAATCTGCGCCTGCGGATACCCCGCGCCGCCCTGACGCAGGCGGTGCGCCAGTTCGTCCAGGCGCCGGTTGGCGCGCACGTAGGCCTGCGGCTGGCGCGGGTCGGCATGCACGATCAGGTACAGCCGGCCTTTGAGGTTGTCGAACACCGCCAGCTCTTCGGACAGCATCAGCAGGATGTCCGGCGTGCCCAGCTCATCGGGTTTGTCGCCGGTGCCCAGGCGCGGCTCGATGTACTGGATGCACTCGAAACCGAACCAGCCGACCAGGCCACCGGTGAAACCGGGCAGGCCGTCGAGCTGCGGCACCGAGTGCTCGGCGCGCAAGGCGTCGACTTCGGCCAGCGGGTCGGCGACCTCGCGGGTTTCCAGCACTTCGCCGTGCTCGCTGATTTCCAGCGTGTGCCCGCGGAAGCTGTACACGCGCCGCGCCGGCAGGCCGATGATGGAATAGCGCCCGAAGCGTTCGCCACCTTCGACCGATTCGAACAGGTAGGTGTAGGCGCCGTCGGCGAGCTTCAGATAGACCGACAGCGGCGTGTCCAGGTCGGACAGCACTTGCCGGACAACGGGGATACGGGTGTGACCTTCAGCGGCCTGGCGCTGGAACTGCTCTGCAGTGATCAAGACGACTTTCCTTCCGGGACTCTGTGGCGGGGCGGACGACGGCAACGGGCCACCATCGCCACCAGCGGCGAGCGGAAGAGAAGGAGCGTGGAGTCGTCAGGCGGGACACGCCGCTACTGTAGCGCAACTGCCGCGCAAGGGCAGCAGGCGCGAGACCAAGGCCGCGCAAATCGCGAAGCTGCGTCAGTCCGGCCTGGGTGTCTTACAGCCCGTGACACCAACACCCCGCTCTATCGCTCCATCGCTCTTCCGATTCCCCAATCCCGATTCCCGATTCCCAGCGCTCAAACGCTCCGCAACGGGCACTCCACCGGCAAATGCATCCGCAACCGCGCCGGCACGCATTCGATGCGGAAATGCAGCGAGGTCTCCGGCTCGCCATCCAGGTTCAAGGTCAGCGGCTGGTGCGAGACGATCTCCAGCCACGGCAGCCGCGCGCGCACGGCCACACGTTCCAGCGCGGCCTGTTTGCCGCCGGTGACCAGGGTGCCGAGGGTGGCGGCCACTTCGCCGTTGAGCGCGGGCACGATGGTGACGTCGAGCAGGCCGTCGTCGATCAGGGCCTCCGGGCACAGCGCCTGGCCGCCGCCGGCCTGGCGGCCGTTGCCCAGGCCAAGTGCAATGAACTCGCCTTCCCAACGGAAGTCCGGGCCGCTGAAGCGGGCGCTGATCGGGTCGATCCGGCCCAGCCGCGACATGCCGGTGATCAGATACGCCAGGCCGCCCAGCATCTTCTTCAGGCCTTCGTCGGTTTCGACGGTGACCTGGGTGCCGAACCCGCCGCTGGCGACGTTGGCGCACCAGTGCGGGCCGTGCTCGGCGTCGATGCGCAGCAGGTCGATCGGCTCGGCCGCACGCTCGGCGATCAGCGTCAACGCGGCGAGCGGCTCGATCGGCAGATTGGCGGCAGTGGCGAAGTCGTTGGCGGTCCCCAGCGGCACCAGGCCCAGCGACGGCAGCGTGGCGGCGCCGGCCGTGTGATGCGCCAGCGCGGCGGCCACTTCGCTCAAGGTACCGTCGCCGCCGGCCGCGATCACGGTGTGGGCACCGTCGGCAACCGCTTCGCCGACATAGCGCTCGGCATCGCCGTCTTCCCAGGTGACCCGCACCTCGAGCTGGATGCCGCGCTTGCGCAGCGTTCCCACCGCCTCACGCAGGTCCAGGTTGTCGGTGGACTTGCCATTGAGGATCAGACGCCAGTGGGACGCGGCCATGCACGCTGCCAATGCTGTGAGGGTGGTGGCCGCAGGCTAGCAGCGGCCCGCTGCGTGCCTCGTGAATACGCAGCCTCGCCCGGCTGTCATCGGCATGTCACCAACGACCCGGAGAGTGGAAGGCCATAGCAGGGACGACGGGCGGAGGCAGGATCAGCCTCCAATTTTTCTGAAGGCCGCTCCGGTGGGGCGGCCTTCTTCTTGCGTGCCACGGCGGCGCGGCAGGCCGCGCTCAGGTACCGGCGGCGAAGGCGGCCAGGCGCTCGCCGTCGAGCCGGTAGACCGTCCAGCCGTCCATCGGGCGCGCACCGGCCGCCTGGTAAAAGTCGATGGCCGGCTGGTTCCAGTCCAGCACCGACCATTCGAAACGCCCGCAGCCACGCTGCACGGCCAACCGGGCCAGATGCCGCAACAAGGCCAGGCCGGCGCCCTGCCCGCGCGCCTGCGGACGCACGAACAGGTCTTCCAGATACAGACCGTTGCGGCCGAGCCAGGTCGAGTAGTTGAAGAAATACACCGCAAATCCCAGCGCCTGGCCATCCTGCTCGCAGATCAGTGCATGCGCGGTGGCCCCGTCGCCGAACAGGCTGGCGCGCAGGTCCTCCGGGCTGGCCTTGACCGCATCGGGCTCGCGCTCGTACACCGCCAATGCGGTGATCAATTCGTGCAGCAGCTGCGCATCGTTCGGCGTGGCAGCGCGGATCTGCAGCGTGGGCGCGCTCATCGCACCGCGTCCACCGCTGCGCGCATCTGCGCGATCACCTGCGCATAGTCGGGCGCGTTGAAGATGGCCGAGCCGGCGACGAAGGTGTCGGCACCGGCCGCAGCGATCGCGCCGATGTTGTCGGCCTTGACCCCGCCGTCGATCTCCAGCCGGATCGGCTTGCCCAGCGCGTCGATCCTCTTGCGGATGGCGCGCAATTTATCCAGCGCCGAGGGAATGAAGGCCTGCCCGCCGAAGCCGGGGTTGACCGACATCACCAGCACCAGATCCAGCTCGGGCAGCACCCAGTCCAGGATGTCCACCGGGGTGGCCGGGTTGAGCACCAGGCCGGCCTGGCAGCCGTGCGACTTGATCAGCTGGATCGTGCGGTGCACATGGCGGCTGGCTTCGGGATGGAAGCTGATGGTGGTGGCGCCGGCCTCGGCGAAGTCCGGCACGATGCGATCCACCGGCTCGACCATCAGGTGCACGTCGATCGGCGCGACGATGCCGTGCTTGCGCAGCGCCTGGCACACCATCGGGCCGATGGTGAGGTTGGGCACGTAGTGGTTGTCCATCACGTCGAAGTGCACCCAATCGGCGCCGGCCTTCAGGACGTTGTTCACTTCCTCGCCCAGGCGGGCGAAATCGGCGGACAGGATGGACGGGGCAATCGCCGTCGGTTGCATGGGCAGCTCGTCAAGGAACGGGACACGCATTGTCGCAGGCAAGCAACGCCGGTGCATCCGCGCCGGTCCCGCCTGCGTATGCACCTGACCGGCGCATCGCGCCCTTTCGCCAAGGACACCGCATGAAGACCACCCCGCTCGCCTCCGCCGCGCTTGTTTTGATGGCCCTGGCCCCATCCGCCTGGGCACAGACGGGCCCGGCCGACTGGTCAGGTTTCTCGATCGGCGCCAATGTCGGCGGTGCCGACGTCAGTGGCGTTTCCGGCGGCCGCTTCGGCTTTGACACCAACCTGGACGGCCGCGATGGCGACCAGGTCAGCACCCCGACCGGCGCCGATGCCTTCTCGCCCGGATTCTGCGGCGGCGCGGCGGCCGGGCGCACCCCGGCCAGCGGCTGCAGCAAGGACAAGGGCGGCGCCGAATACGGTGCGCGGCTGGGCTACGACTGGCAGGCCGGCAACTGGGTCTACGGCGTGGTCGCCGAATACACCCGCAACGACCTGCGCGACAGCGTCAGCGCCTTCAGCACCACCCCGGCGTTCTACACCTTCACCCGCCAGCTCAACCGCACCGCCGCCCTGCGCGGCCGTATCGGCTATGCCTTCGGCGCACAGGGTGACTATCTGGCCTATGTCACCGCCGGCGTGGCACGCGGCGAGTTCGACCACAGCTTCTCCAGCAGCAACACCGCCAACAGCTTCACCAGCAGCGGCGGCGACAGCGCCGACGGCTACCAGGCCGGCCTGGGCCTGCAGCGCCGCTTGAGCGACAACGTCTCGGTCGGCGTGGAGTACCTGTTCACCCGCCTGCAGGACGAAGACACCCGCGTGCGTGTCGGCCCGGGCACCGCGCCGGCCACCAACCCGTTCCTGCGCGTCAATCCGGCCGGTACCGATCTGCGCCGCAGCGATACGGACTTCTCGTCGAATGCGGTGCGCCTGACGGCGACCTACCGCTTCTGAGTGCGGTGCGCCTGACGGCGACCTACCGCTTCTGAGTTCTGCAGCTTGCGTGACCACGCCCGACCTGCAAGAGGCCGGGCGTGCTTGATGGTGGCGCCAATGCCGATGCCGGAACGCGGCGGCTGGATCAGCGTTTGCGCAGGCGCTGGATCCGGTCGTAGGCCGCATTGATCTGGCTGGCTTTCCGCTCGGCCTGGCGGCGTGCTTCCGGCTCGGCGTTGGCCACCTTGTCCGGGTGGTAGCGCGACATCAGCCGGCGATAGGCCAGGTCGATCTCGGCAGTGGTGGCGTCCGGCTCCAGCCCCAGCGCCTCGTACGGGTTTTCGGCGCGGCGCTTGAACCAGCCGGCGTCCACCGCATGCCCGATGGCCAGGCCGATCATCAGCCCGACCACCGGCGCGCCACGGAACAGCAGGGCGCCGGCCAGTGCGCCGAGCAGTTTTCCATACCAGGACATGGGCGATCGGGGGGGCGGGAAGGCGGGCTGGCGATCTTACCCGAACGCCCGCCCGGCCTGGCTGACGCGGCCTGCACGCCGGCCCGCAGGCGGGCTCCAATAAATACAGCGGCGCGCACCGAAGCGCCGTACACTACGCGGCCCGCTGCCCACCCGCGGGCCCGCCGGGTCCCGGGGACAGCGTCATTGCGACGTCCTTAGGAGTGCCTGTGTCGACCACGCTGTTGCAATCCGATCTGCCCGGCCTGCCGTTGCGTCACCGTGGCAAGGTCCGCGATGTCTTCGACATTCCCCGCGAGCGCCTGCCCGCCGATGCGCCCCCGGGCGATTATCTGTTGATGGTGGCGACCGACCGCCTGTCCGCGTTCGACGTGGTGCTGCCCGACCCGATCCCTGGCAAGGGCGAGATGCTGTGCCAGGTGTCCAACTTCTGGTTCCACAAGACCGAGCACCTGATGCCCAACCACCTGGTCGACATCACCGTGGAGCAGGTGCTGCCCGAAGGTGTGGACCCGGCGCTGTATGCCAGGCGCGCGGTCGTCACGCGCAGGCTCAAGCCGGTGCCGGTGGAAGCGATCGCACGCGGCTATCTGATCGGCAGCGGCTGGAAGGATTACCAGCGCACCGGCAAGATCAGCGGCATCGAACTGCCCGACGGCCTGCGCCAGGCCGAGAAACTGCCCGAGCCGATCTTTACCCCGTCGACCAAGGCCGCGGTCGGCGACCATGACGAAAACATCGACTTCGACGCGATGGTCATGACCGTCGGCGCCGAGCTTGCCGAACGCGTCCGCGATGCCACCTTGCGCATCTACCGTTTCGCCGCCGATTTCGCCGCCGAACGCGGCATCCTGCTGGCCGATACCAAGTTCGAATTCGGCACCGATGCCGATGGCCGCCTGTACATCATGGACGAGATGCTGACCCCGGACTCGTCGCGTTACTGGCCCGCCGACCAGTACGAACTCGGCACCAGCCCGCCCAGCTACGACAAGCAGTTCGTGCGCGATTACCTGGAAACCCTGGACTGGGGCAAGACCGCCCCCGGCCCCAGCCTGCCGGCAGACGTGATCGAACGCACGCGCGCAAAATATGCCGAGGCATTGCAGCGGTTGGCGGGTATTTCGGTTGATTGATCTTCAAGGCCCCGCACTCGGGGCTTTGACGCTGCGCCGAAGCACGCACCTGACGCCATCCATTGTCCAAGGAAGTCGCAATGGCTCTCTCCTGTTTTTCCTTGCGCAGATTGCCGGCGTTACGCAACGCCCTCCTGCCGGCGCTGCTTGCAGTGAGCGCGTGCAGCGCCGGCGAATCGGCAGCGCCTGCCGCGCCGCCAGTCACATCCACGGCGTCGGCGTCTGCAGCAGCACATGCCACCTCTCCTGGTGGCGCTTCCGGCAATGACCGGCTCGCTGCCTTACTGCAGGCAGCCGGCGTGCAGTGCGCCGATGCGAACATGGCAAAAGGCTGTACGGCCGGAAATGTCGATGCCGGCGATTTCTATGACGTAGAGCTCTCACCTGCATGTGGCAATACGGGCTTCTTTGCCGGCGTGGCGCAAGCAAACGGGGTGGATGTACTCGACGCGGTGCCAACCACTGGAAGTAATGCGATCGCAAGAGCCAGGCTGGCGCAGGGCCAGCGCGTCTGCATCCAAGCGATCGGCCGCGCTGGACAGACCCCTCTGTATTACTACGTCATCGCGATCCCTGCAGACACTGTCGCCCAATGCAAGAACAACCCGGCATGCGGAACATACGGCGACAGGCCGATCCAACGCTCGAGCACCGCCACTGGTGACAGCTGCCATGCCGCCGCACCGGGCCAGTACGTCGGCGAGTGCGCGCAGGGATGGGTGGGTGCGGATGCACTCGATGTGTTTTCAAACGGGATAAAGTCACCCGCGCCGGCCTGATGAATCTGCAGGTAACCCCTAATCAAATCATCATGATTTTTGCGAAGGCGGGATTTGCGTTAGCCTGGCGCGTGTTGGCGGCACTCAACGGCAATGGAACGACCCGAGCGCCGGGGCACCGATCGTCGGGCGGGTGGCTCTCCTGGGGTGTTGGCCTGCCGCCTGCCGGCCGGTTTGGGTCACCCTCGGTACCGCAAGCCTTCACACATTTGCAGGTAGCGCGCGGATAGCATTCCGCCCGCGCACCCGTTGCCCACCATGATCAGGAGGATCCCTTGGCACTTTTCCGAACGTCCCTGCACGCGCTCGCACTGAGCCTGGCGCTGGTTGCCTGCAAACCGCAAGCAGAGCCAGCCGGCGCTGCGATGCCTGCTGCGGCTGCCGCACCTGCCGCCTCGCCACCTGCTGCCGCTGCAGCAACGCCTGCCCAGGCGGCAACCTGCCCCAGCACCGACTTCGCTACGTTTCTGAAAAGCTTCAGTGCGGACATCGCGGTACAGGAAAAGGCCACGGCCGATCCGCTGACGATGATTCAACTCGACCCGGATGCACAGCCCGAGCCGGCGCCGGTCACCCGCACGGTTGCGCTGGCCGACGTTGAATGGCCCGTCATCCCGAACCTGGAGGCGGCCCGCAACGGCGGCCGCGAAGTCACGATTTCCGAAGAAGCCGATGGCCGCCAGGTGCTGGTCCGCACACCGGACACCGGCGATCAGCAGGTCTACCACTTCGCCCAGCGCCCTTGCTGGATGCTGGTCAAGGTGGACGACCAATCCCTGTAATCTGCGCGCCAGCGGCCGCGCCGTTCATCGCATACCTGCCATCGTTCCCAGGAGATAACCTTGCGCCCTTTCCGATTGATCGGCCCTGCATTGGCAGTTGTCCTTGCGGCCTGTAACGGCCCCCAGGCTGGCGGTGCAACCGAGCAGCCGACGGCTGCTGCCGATACCGCGGCGACGCAGTCGTCCGCACCTGCCGCAACACCCCCCGCATCACCGACACAAGGGACTGTACCTATGGGCACGATAGACTCCTTCATTCCGGCGGGATCGAAGGCTCTGGAGACCATCCGCGGCGATCTGACTGGCGCGGGGCGCTCCGATGCGCTGGTGGTGATTTCCCCGCCAGCCACTGGTGCGGAAAAGCTTGGTGAGGGGCAGCCGCGTACGGTCCTGTTGCTGACACAGACTGCCGACGGCGCGCTGAAAAAGGCTGCCGAAAACAGCAAGATCGTCCCATGCGCCCGTTGTGGCGGCCTGGCAGGCGACCCCTATGCGTTTTCGCGCATCCAGCCAGGGCAATTCACCATTTCCATTTCCGGCGGATCGCGTGAGCGCTGGGCAGACGACTTTACATTCAAGTACTCGGCAGACAAGCAGAGCTGGTTGCTGGACAAGGTGGTGCGTGACCTGTCCGATACCGAGACCGAGCAGCACAACACCCTGGAATTGACCACCAAGGATTTCGGCACGGTGGCATTCGCGGAATTTGATCCCTCCACATTGAAGAAAGCTGCGGCATTGGACGACGCCGCAGCCGAGAAGGCGAATTAAACGGAAGTAATGGTTTGCACGGACAAGGAAGGAGTCCGTTATTTCATGTTGCTGAGAAATGAGGAGTTACACCCATGGCAACCGATCGCGAAACAGGGCTGCTCCAATCAGCCTATGCAGCAGGCATTACCCAGCCGAAGGAGCTGGCAAACTTCATGGCCCAGGTGGGTCATGAGTCGATGGGCCTCAACCGCCTGGAAGAAGGGTTCCGCTATACGCACGGATCCTCGCAGGTGAGTTCGAAGGTGCGATCCGCACTGCGTGAGGGGCCCGAGGCCCTGGAGCAGGCGCGTCTGGATGCCCTGCGCGGGCAACCGGAAAAACTGGCCGAATTGATGTATGGCGGGCGCATGGGCAATAACGAGCCCGGCGATGGCTACCTGTACCGTGGCCGCGGTTACATGCAGCTCACCGGCAAGGATCAATATCGTGCGGCCGGCGAAGCGCTGAACCTGGACCTGGTGGCGCACCCCGATCTGGCGGCACAACCTGAGAACGCATCCCGCATCGCGACCTGGTACTGGCAGAACAACGTGCCACAGGCCGCCAGGCAGGACGCGCATGCGGCAGGCGTTGCGATCAACGGCGGCGATCCGCCGAATGGATTGGCCGACCGCGAGAACCGGTTTGCCCGCTGGCAGCGCGATATCACTCCAGAGCTGATGAACAACCTGGCACATGGCCAGCTCGGACAGCCGGTGCAGCCCGCTGCGCCAGCACCTGCGCAGCCGCAGCATGGCGGATCCAGCGCGTTTCAGCACACGATGGAACGGATGCTCCCGCCGCAGAACGGGACGGCGCCGCACATCACCGGCCATTACGGCGAGCATCGCAGTGCCCGCGATCACGGCGGTACCGACTTCAACTACCAGGGTGGCCAGACAGGCCGCAACCTGCAGCACCCAACGGTGCATTCGCCGGTCTCCGGAACCGTGACGTTTGCGGGCGGCAACTACGGCACTGTCAAGATTCGCGATGCACAGGGTAACTCGCACGAGATCCTGCACCTGGACGCACTCAAGGTGAAAGAAGGTCAGGCGCTGTCCGCGGGCGATGCCATCGGCACGATGGGTGGACGCGGCCCGAACGGCAACAGCCAGTACGCACAGCATGTGCATTACCAACTGCGCGATGCCAGCGGCAAGTTGACCAGCCCGGAGACGTTCTGGAATCAGGGTCATCAGCAGGAGTCGGGCGCGCGCCACTCCCAGCCAGCGACACCGGCGGGCAATGGCACGCTGCGGCATGGCGAGCAGGGCGGCGATGTCGGCAAGCTGCAGCAGGACCTCAACCGGCTTGGCGTGCGCGATGCGCAGGGCAACCGGCTTGCCGAGGATGGTCGCTTTGGCGACAACACGCGGGAGGCGGTGATTGCGTTCCAGAAGCAGCACGGACTGCAGCCCGATGGCGTGGTGGGGCGCAACACGCAGGCCGCGTTGTCCGCACAACCGGCACAGGCACAGGCAGCACAGACGCCTGTCGCTGCGCCCAAGGGCCCGTCGCTCGACGATGCCTCGCACCCGGACCATGCCTTGCACACCGCGATCCGCAGCAAGCTGCCCAGCATGATCTCCAACGAGACGGCGGCCCACGTCACGCTGCAGGCCAAGCAGAACGGGATCGATTCGGCAGACAAGCTGCAGAACGTCACCGTGCAGGATGGCAAGGCGTTCGTCATGGGCACCACGCCGGGCTTCCGTGCGGCGGTGGATCTGAACCAGCCTGCCCCCACGCTCGAGCAGACCAGTGCGCAATTGCTGGCTGGCCAGGCTTCGCAGCAGCGCGCTCAGGACGAGCAGCAGAGGGTCGCGATCGGCGGCCGCTGAGGGCTCAACGGTGCAGCACAAGAAAACCGGCCAGGTCTCTGGCCGGTTTTCTTGTGCGTGTCCTTTCGGCATTGCCGCCGAGAGCGATGCGGCCCTACCTTGGCACACACGCATCAGCGCCTTGCCTTCGCCGTTGGCCGATTGCCTGCCACCGGAGATCGACACACCTTCCAGACGTCGGTTAGACACGGCCTGCAGCGCTGACGACGTCCCACACGCAGCGCCACGTCGGGCGCTCTGCGATGCCCTCCACATCGCAAAGTGGCGCGGCGCACAGAACGCAACACAGCTGTAACTTTTCCTACTGCGCTGTCATGGACTGTGCAAGTTTATCTGCAGGCACCTGTTGCCAGTCGCGATCGGCCGTGATGCGTGTCGCCGCCGATCTTTGCATTGCACGTTTTCGGGGAGAGAGTCGTCATGCAAGTTCATGTCCTGGGCGCGGCGATCTGCTGCGCGCTATCGTTGTCTGCTGTCGCCACTGCCGCGGATCTTTCCGCGGATGCCGCGGTGTCGCGCGCGCAATCCTTGTTGGGCAATCACGCTGCGGCGCTGGCCAACCGTGCAACGGCCGATGCGTTTGTCGCGCGCGACAGCATTGTCGATGCCGACGGCAGCGAGCATGTGCGCTTTGATCGCACCTATCGGGGCTTGCCGGTCATCGGCGGCGATGTGGTGGTGCATTCGCGACGCGGAGTGATGCGTCAGTTGAGCCAGAGCATGGACACCAGCGTGCGCCCGAGCATCGTGCCGGGCATCGATGCGGACACGGCTATGCGTGCGGCCGGTGCGCAGTTCGATCTGGCACCCGATGCGGCGCCGCGCGCAAGCCTGGCCTTGTATGCGCGTCAGGGGGCACCGCGTCTGGTTTATGAAGTGATCTACAGCGGCATCAAGCCCGACCAGACGCCGACCGAAATGCATTACATCGTCGATGCAGTCAGTCAACGCATCCTCGAGTCCTGGGACACGGTGCATACCGCGTGCGCGGGCGGCACCAGTGCGGCCGGCACCGGGCGTTCGCTGTATGCGGGCAACGTTGGATTATCGACAACGCGTTGCAGCAGCGGGTATGAGTTAACCGATCTGAGCCGCGGCAGCGGCGCCACCTACAACATGCGCAACAGCACCTCCGGCAACGGCACGCTGGTCACCGATGCCGACAACACCTGGGGCAGCGGCGCCAATAGCGATACGGTGACCGCGGCGGTGGATGCGCATTACGGCGTCGCATTGACCTGGGACTATTTCCGCACCGCCCATGCGCGCAGCGGCATCGCCAACGATGGAGCCGGTGCACGCAGCCGGGTGCATTACGGCAGCCGCTACAACAACGCGTTCTGGCAGGACAGCTGCTTCTGCATGACCTTCGGCGATGGCGACGGCAGCACGTTCACGCCGTTGGTGTCGGTGGATGTGGCCGGTCACGAGATGACCCACGGCGTGACCAGCCGCACCGCGCGCCTGGTGTATTCGGGCGAGTCGGGCGGCTTGAACGAAGCCACCTCAGACATCATGGGCGCGATGGTGGAGTATTCCGCCAACAACAGCGCGCAGCCGGGCAATTACCTGATCGGCGAGAAGATCATCCCCGGCAACAGCAGCGGGACGCTGGCGCTGCGCTACATGTTCAAGCCCAGCCTGGATGGCGACTCGCCCGATTGCTACAGCAGCAGCCTGGGCTCGCTCAACGTGCATTACAGCTCGGGCGTGGCCAACCATTTCTACTATCTGCTGGCCGAAGGCGCGGTGGTGCCGAGCGGCTTCGGGTCGGGCACCAGCTGGAACGTGACGCCGGCCGGGTTGGTCTGCAACGGCAACACGGCATTGACGGCGATCGGCCGGGCGGCAGCCAGCCGCATCTGGTACCGCGCGTTGACGGTGTACATGACCTCCTCGACCAACTATGCGGCCGCACGCCGGGCGACGTTGAGCGCGGCCACCGATCTGTACGGCAGCAGCTCCACGCAGTACCGCGCGGTTGCCGCAGCGTGGAGCGCCGTGTCGGTCAACTGATGGATGCCGCCCCTGCCACGCGCGCTACGCGTGGCAGGGGCGCGTCTGCCACTGTGCCATCCGCGCGCGTATGCTTGGGTCATTCCTGGGAGGGAACATGACCGAACGCACCAAGACCGCGCGACCGATCGACCGCTATTTCGCCAGTTATTCCGACGACCATCGCAACGCGACCAATCAGCAGATCCACGTGCTGGCGGTGCCGGCGATCCTGTGGTCGGTGGTGGGCCTGCTGTGGTGCATCCCGGTCGGCGGCACCTGGTTCAGCAGCGGCGTATGGGCGGCGTTGTCGATGTTCGCGGCCTGGTCGTACTACAACCGCTTATCGCGTCCGCTCGGGCTGGGCATGCTGGGGATCTTCTTTTTCTTCGGCTGCCTGTGCCGGTTGATCGAAGGCAGGCTCGGGCTCAGCGGCCTGTTCACCACGGCGCTGGCGGTGTTCGTGCTGGCCTGGATCGCGCAGTTCGTCGGCCACCGGATCGAAGGCCGCAAGCCGAGCTTTCTGACCGACCTGACCTATCTGCTGATCGGGCCGATCTGGGTGCTGGCCAAGTTATATCGTCAGTTGGGTTGGCGGTATTGAGCACGGCCGACACGCCCAGCGCACAGCCCGGTGCCGGCGTGGTCCTGCGTTGAAGCGGCGTATTACGACTGCGCGCCACGCAGCGCTGCATGGCACACAGGTGCACCTGCGGGGTATCACTCGCCGATGCCGAGCTCTTCGGGCAGCGGACGAAAGGCGCGTGGCGCGTAGCCGAAGTCGCGACGCGCCGGTTCCAGGTCGAACACCAGGTCATCGCGCATGCGCTGCAATGCGGCCGCATTGATGCCACGCAGGCGCCCCAGCCGCTGCGCGGCAGTGAGGGCAAGGCCGAACAGGCCGGGCGGCACCTGATACAGCCGCGCCGGTCGCGGCAGCGCCGCCAGCACGCGCTCCACCATCTGCGTATAGGCCAGCACCTCGCCGCCGCCGACGGCATAGCTGCGCTGCTGTGTCGCCGGCTGGGTGAGCACCGCCAGCGCCGCGCTGGCCAGATCGTCCACATGCACCGGCTGGCGCAGCCCGGTCGCGTTGGCCGGCAGCACGAAGGCGCCGGTGCGCTGCGCCAGCCCGGCGATCTGGGTGAGCGTGCGGTCGCGCCCGGCCCCATAGACCAGCGTCGGGCGCAGCACCGTCGCCGTGGCACCACGCGCCTGGGCTGCGGAGAACAGGGCCTGTTCGGCATGTGCCAGGCGCTGTGCGACATCGCGCTCGGCCGCGTCGATCGAATATTCCTTGACCTCCAGGCTGGTGGAACCGAACGCCACAATGCGCGGAGCGCGCACCGGATTTTCGGCATACCAGCGCGCGAAATGGTCCAGCGGGCCGCAGCTGAAGATCACCTCGAAGGCCTCGCCCGCGGCAGCCGGCGTGGCCAGGTCGCCCTGCCGCCAGATCAGCCCGGAGCGCGCCGCGCGCGGCTGGCGCGACCATGCCGTCACCTGCCAGCCGCGGCCGAGCAGCCGCGTCAGCAGGCGTTCGCCGATCTGACCGCTGCCGCCGAACACCAGGGC
The DNA here is from genome assembly GCF_003993495.1 of Xanthomonas sp. BRIP62418. Lineage (NCBI taxonomy): Bacteria > Pseudomonadati > Pseudomonadota > Gammaproteobacteria > Lysobacterales > Lysobacteraceae > Xanthomonas > Xanthomonas sp. BRIP62418. The sequence goes on along the minus strand of NZ_QEZG01000039.1, from coordinate 86,981 downwards.
GCGCGGCGCAGAAACGGCAGGGGACGGAGCGGGATCGGCAGCGGTCACGGGGCTCGGATGCGGTCTGGGTGATCCCAGCATAACCAGTGACACGCAGCGGCGCGATGCTGCTGCGTTGGCGATTTGCGCATGCGCGCAGCCACGGCGTTGACGCGGGCGTCAGTCAACGGTTTGTTAAGCTCTCTGGCCTGCTCGCGAATCTTGTGTTCCCTGCATGCCTTTTCCGCTGGAAATCCTGCTCGCGCTGCCATTTGTGATGGCGGCCGCCACTGCGCTGCTCTGGCGCGTCTCCCGTTCGATCACTGCGTGGTTGGCTGCGGCCGCGCCGTTGGGCGGGCTGCTCATCCTGGCAACGCTCACACCGGCCGTGCTGCGCGGCGAGGTGGTCGGCAGCCAGCACGCGTGGTTGCCGCAGATCGGCCTGATGTTCTCGCTGCGGCTCGATGGCCTGGCGTGGATGTTCGCGTTGCTGGTGCTGGGCATCGGGGCGCTGGTGGTGCTGTATGCGCATTACTACCTGAGTGCACGCGACAGCGCCTCGCGCTTCTTTGCCTATCTGATGCTGTTCATGGGCGCGATGCTCGGCATGGTGTTGTCGGGCAACCTGCTGTTGCTGATGGTGTTCTGGGAGCTCACCAGCATCAGCTCGTTCCTGTTGATCGGCTTCTGGTCGCACCGCAAGGACGCGCGCGAAGGTGCGCGCATGGCCTTCGTGCTGACGGCCGGTGGCGGCCTGGCGCTGCTCGGCGGCATCCTGATGATCGGCGGCATCGTCGGCAGCTTTGAGCTGGATGCGGTACTGGCGGCCGGCGATCTCATTCGCGCCAGCCCGCTGTATCCGTATGCGTTGGGATTGGTGCTGCTGGGCATCTTCACCAAGAGCGCGCAGTTCCCGTTCCACTTCTGGCTGCCGCACGCGATGGCCGCGCCCACGCCGGTGTCGGCGTATCTGCATTCGGCCACGATGGTGAAGGCCGGCGTGTTCCTGCTGGCGCGCCTGCATCCTGCCCTGGCCGGCACCGATCTGTTCTTCTATACGGTCACCAGCATCGGTGCGATCACGCTGCTGCTTGGCGCCTGGCACGCGATCTTCCAGCACGACCTCAAGGGCGTGCTGGCGTACTCGACCATTTCGCATCTGGGCCTGATCACGATGCTGTTCGGCCTGTCCACGCCGATGGCGGTGGTGGCCGGCGTGTTCCACATCCTCAACCATGCGGTGTTCAAGGCCTCGCTGTTCATGGCCGCCGGCATCATCGACCACGAGACCGGCACGCGCGACATGCGCAAGCTGGGCAATCTGCGCCGCCTGATGCCGGTCACCAGCGCGCTGGCGATCACCGCCTCGCTGGCGATGGCCGGCGTTCCGCTGCTCAACGGCTTCCTGTCCAAGGAAATGTTCTTTGCCGTGGCGCTGGAAACCGAGGCGCCGCAGACGATGCGGGTATTGGCCAGCATCGCCGCCCTGCTGGCCGGCCTGCTCGGCGTGGCCTACAGCCTGCGCTTCGTGCACGACACCTTCTTCGGCCAGGGCCCGCGCGATCTGGACACCACCCCGCACGAGCCGCCGCGCTGGATGCGGATACCGGTGGACGTGCTGGTGCTGATCTGCGTGGCCGTGGGCATCGTGCCGGCCTGGACCATCGCGCCGGTGCTGCGCGCCGGTGCCAGCGCCATCCTCGGCGAGCGCCTGCCCGACTACAGCCTGGCGCTGTGGCACGGCTGGAACTGGCCGCTGGCGATGAGCATCGCCGGCATGGTGGGCGGCACCCTGTTGTACATGGCGCTGCGCCGCATGCTGGACATGTACGCGATCCAGAACCGCTCGCCGGGCAAGGCGCTGTTCAACTGGAACCTGCGCGCCCTGTTCGCCGGCACCGTGCGCATGACCGATGCGGTCACCAACGGCAACCTGCAGCGCATGCTGATGCTGCTGGTGCTGAGCGCGGTCGTGGTGGCGCTGGTGCCGTTCCTGCAGGGCGGCGCCTTGCCGGCCTGGCCGGCGCCCACCCCGCTGCCGCTGCTGGGCTGGACGATCTGGCTGCTGATGATCGCCTGCGCCCTGGGCAGCCTGTTCCTGTACAAGCAGCGCCTGCTCGCCGTGCTGGTGCTGGGTGGCACCGGCCTGGCCGTCAGCATGACCTTCGTGTTCCTGTCGGCGCCGGACCTTGCCTTGACCCAGCTGCTGGTGGAGATGGTGACGCTGGTGCTGATGCTGCTGGCGATGAATTACCTGCCCGAGCGCTCGGTGCCCGAGCCCGCGCGCCTGCGCAAACCCCGCGATGCGGCCATCGCCGTCGTCGGCGGCGCCGGGCTGGCCGCCCTGGCCTACACCCTGATGACCCAGCCCAGCCACACGGTCGCCGGCGAGCTGCTGCAGCGTGCGCTGCCGGAAGCCTACGGGCGCAACGTGGTCAACGTGATCCTGGTGGATTTCCGCGGCTTCGATACCTTCGGCGAGATCACCGTGTTCGCGATCGCCGGGCTGGTGGTGCATGCACTGCTGCGGCGCTCGCGCATGGCGCCGGAGCGCACCATGCCCGGCCCGCCGATCAAGTTGCCGGTGCCGGCCGACCTGGCGCAGATCATGTTCCCGCTGACGCTGACGGTGTCGTTGTTCCTGTTCCTGCGCGGGCATAACGCGCCCGGTGGCGGCTTTATCGCCGGGCTGGTGCTGGCGGTGCCGTTGCTGATGCAGTACGTGATCCAGGGCACCGCGTCGGTGGAATCGCGCTTCGGCTTCGACTACATCCGCCTGATCGGCATCGGCCTGCTGTGCGCGCTGGTCAGTGGCACCGGTGCGCTGGTCTTCGGCATGCCGTTCCTGAGCAGCGGGCATCTGGAGATTCCGTTGCCGCTGCTGGGCGATCTGGAACTGGCCAGCGCGCTGGGTTTCGATATTGGCGTGTATCTGGTGGTGTTCGGCGCGGCGATGTTGATGCTGTCGATGATGGGCACGATCAAACCTTCGCGTACGCGCAGCTCGCAGCGCGGCGAGATCGACCCCACCCAGCGTTCGACACGCACCGCGGAGCAGCATTGATGGAACTGGCAGTGGCAAGCGCGATCGGCGTCCTGACCGCATTGGCGATCTACCTGTTGCTGCGCGCGCGCAGCTTCGACGTGATCCTGGGCATGACCTTCCTGTCGTATGCGACCAACCTGCTGATCTTCGCCGGTGGGCGGCTGCGTAGCGGCCAGGCGCCGGTGCTGCGCGAGGGCGTGCCGGCCGACCTGATGCACTACACCGATCCGTTGCCGCAGGCGCTGGTGCTGACCGCGATCGTGATCGCCTTCGCGATGACTGCCGTGAGCCTGGTGCTGGCGATCCGCAGCCGCGCCGACAACGGCAGCGACCATGTGGATGCGCATGAAGACGCCACCACCGGCGTGGACACGCGCGAGGCACGGCGATGAATCATCTGCTGATCCTGCCGATCCTGATCCCGATGCTGGGCGCATCGGCGTCGCTGTTCGTCGAACATCGCCGCTATGGGCCGCGCGTGCAGCGCACGGTGGCGTGGACGAGCATGGTGTTGCTGGCCGTGTCGGTCATCGCCTTGTTCGCGCGCGCCGCCGACGGCCAGGTGCTGGTGTACCTACTGGGCGACTGGCCGGCGCGCATCGGCATCGTGCTGATGGGCGACCGCCTGTCGGCGTGGATGCTGTTAACCACCTTGATCCTGGGCGCGGCTTGCCTGCTGCATGCCTGCGCGGGCTGGGACCGGCGCGCGCCGCATTTCCATGCCTTGTTCCAGTTCCAGTTGATGGGCTTGAACGGTGCGTTCCTGACCGGCGACATCTTCAACCTGTTCGTGTTCTTCGAAGTGATGCTGATCGCCTCCTACGGCCTGTTGCTCAGCGGCGGGCGCGGGCTGCAGATGCGTGTGGGCCTGCATTACGTGGTGTTCAACGTGTGTGCGTCGACCCTGTTCCTGATCGCGCTGGGCCTGCTGTTCGGCGTGTTCGGCACCTTGAACATGGCCGAGCTGTCGCAGCGCATCGCCACGTTGCCGGCGCAGGACCTGCCGCTGGCCAAGGCCAGCCTGGGCCTGTTGCTGCTGGTGTTCTGCAGCAAGGCCGCGTTGCTGCCGCTGTACCTGTGGTTGCCGGAGACCTATTCGCGTGCGCCGGCGGCGGTGGCGGCGTTGTTTGCGATCATGACCAAGGTCGGGCTGTACGCGACGCTGCGCGTGTCGGCGCTGTGGTTCGGCGCCGGTGCCGGCGCGCTGCAGGGCTTCGGTCGCCACGCATTGCTGTGGCTGGGCATCGCCACGCTGTTGATGGCCGCCTTCGGGGTGATGGCCGCATCGCGGCTGCGGGTGATGGTGTCGTATCTGGTGGTGTTCTCGGCGGCGACGTTGTTCATCGCCTTCTCGCTGGACGATGCCGGCGCATTGGGTGCGGGGCTGTACTACCTGCCGCACAGCAGCTTCGTGGCCGCGGCCTTGTTCATGGTGTCGGACCTGATCCGGCGTCGCCGCGGCAGCGCCAGCGACCGCAAGGAAGTGGTCGCGCCGCTGCCGCGGCGCGGGATGCCCGGTGCGATGTTCATGGTCGCGGCGGTGGCGGTTGCCGGGCTGCCGCCGTTGTCCGGCTTCCTGGCCAAGGCCGCGTTGCTGCAGCACGTGCCCGCCGGCCTGGTCGGGCCGGTGTGGGTCGCCATCCTCGGCAGCAGCCTGCTGGTGGTGATCGGCCTGACGCGTGCCGGCGTGCGCCTGTTCTGGCGCGTGCCCGAAGCGGTGCAGGATGTCCCCGCGCTGCAGCCGCAACGCCGTGCGCGCATGCGCCCGGTGGAGACCGCCGCCACGCTGCTGTTGCTGGGGGGGCTGGTGGCGATGACGGCCGGTGCCGGCCCGTTGATGCGTTACACCGACGCGGCCGGCGTGCAGCTGCGCGATCCCGGCGCCTACGTGGAACAGGTGCGCGCCACCACGCCGCAACGGAGGCAGCCATGAGCACGCGCATGCCGCTGCGCAGCCGGCTGCTGCCCTCGCCCTCGCTGAGCGTGACGGTGTTCATTTTCTGGCTGTTGCTCAGCGACAGCTTCGGGCCGCAGCAATGGGTGCTGGGCCTGCTGCTGGGCTGGGTGGTGCCGATCTTTGCGGCGCGCCTGGACCGCGAGTTCGCCCGCATCGGGTCGCTGCGCTCGGTACCGCGCATGTTGCTGGTGGCCGCCGGCGACATCGTGCGCTCCAACCTCAAGGTGGCCGGCCAGGTGCTCGGCCCGGAGTCGCGCATCCACCCCGGTTTCATCTGGGTGCCGCTGGACATCGCCAACATCCACGGCATCGCCGCGCTGACCAGCATGATCACCCTCACTCCCGGCACGGTGTCGGCGGCGCTCTCGGATGACCGCAAGTATCTGCTGGTGCACGTGCTGCACCTGGACGACCCGGACGCCCTGATCGCCGAGATCAAGAGCCGCTACGAGAAGCCCCTGATGGAGATCTTTCCATGACCGGCCACATGTTCATCGAATCGACCATCGTCATCTGCATGCATGCGGTGGGCCTGGCCATGCTGATGGCGCTGTGGCGCCTGCTGCGCGGGCCGAGCGTGCCCGATCGCATCCTGGCACTGGACACCCTGTCCATCACCGCCATCGCCGAGCTGATGCTGCTGGGCATGTACCTGGATTCGCCGATCTACTTCGAGGCCGCGCTGGTGATCGCGATGCTGGGCTTCGGCAGCACCGTGGTGCTGAGCAAGTTCGTGCTGCGTCGGGACATCGTCGAATGATCGCGCTGACCGAATATCTGCTCAGCGCGCTGTTGCTGGTCGGCACCTTCTTCATCCTGATCGGCGCGTTCGGCCTGGTGAAGCTGTCGGACTTCTTCAAGCGCCTGCATGCGCCGACCAAGGCCAGCACGCTGGGGGTGGGCTGCGTGCTGCTGGCATCGGTGGGCTATCACCTGTTCCTCGGCGTGGACCCGCAACCGCGCGAACTGCTGATCACCGTGTTCCTGTTCATCACCGCACCGATCAGTGCCCATCTGATGGCCAAGGCCGCGTTGTCGCTGATGATGGAAGACCGCCCGGAAGTGCCCAACCACGGCGACATGAAAAAGGAAGGCCTGCCCACGCCGCAGACCCAAGGCGATGTCGGCGAGAACGCCGACACCGCCAGCCAGCACGCCGGGCCGGACAAGCATCCGCACTGAGGCTTCCTGCTGCCGCGTCGGCCGCCACCGCCGTGCTGGCCCCGGCGCGGTTGCAGCCGGTCAGCGACAGCAGTGCGCGCATCAAACCGGGCAATCCGGTGGTCATGCATGGCGTCCCTACGGGTCCGCCACAGCCCAACGGCGCACATCGCGGCGGCGTGCAGAACGCCAGCGCGCCTTGCAGCGTGCCGATGTCATCGGCGCTTCATTGGCTGCGGGCAAGCTGGGCGCCTCGCAGGACCGCCGCCATGACCCCACGCAAGACCGAGCTCGCCCTCACCGCGCTGCAATCGCACCGCAGCCCACTCACCTTGCTGCAGCGACGCGCGCTGATCCTGGCAGACGGGCAGCGCGATCTGGCAACCCTGGCAGCACTGCTGGGCGGCGACGGCGCCGCCTTGGTGCAAGGGCTCTGCGCGATGGGCTATCTGGCCTTTGGCACGCCTGCAGGCGACGCGACAACGCCACTCGCGCCCCCGGCCGCTGCGCTCGCTCCCGTCGTCACGGGCGATTGCGTGCCGCCGCCAGCTGCACCACCGAGCGAGGAGGACCTGCAACGCCAGCGTCGCCGCGCGGCCACCAACGCGCGGCTGTACCTGCTCGACATCCTGCAGCTGCAACGCAACCCGGTGGCCGTGGTGCTGCACCGGCAGCTGCACGCCGCACGCACCGAAGACACCATCGCCGCCGCCATCGCCGAGGCGCTGCGCGCGTTGCCGCAGATCACCTCGGCAAGCTATGCCGAGCGCGTACGTGCACGGATCGGCGAACTGCTGCCGGATGCGTTGCAGGCTGCCTGACCGGGCAACTGACACCGACATGGCGTGGATGGCGTGATCGGCCAGCGGCAACGGATGCCTTGCAGTTGGCGTGATCCGACAATCGCAGCCGGTACCGTGCAGGCTGCTCGAGCGCACGCCTGCGACTGCTGCGTTGCAGACGGCACGGTTCCGACAACCACACCTCTGCCGTGCCGTACTGCCTGCTCAGCCCCCCGACTAGTGGCCTGAGCTACGGTGCCTCACCTGACCTGGGCGCCTGGAACGCTGCGCGCAAGCCGGACCAGCACTGCTGGTAGTCGCCCTGCCGATGCGCAGCCTGCAAGGCCTGCTGCGTGGGGCGCAGCACCGCGCGCGTTTCGAACATGAAGGCCATGGTGTCGGCGATTACGTCCGGGCGCGTCAGGTCGGCATGCGAGGCCTTGTCGAAGGTCGCCGCATCCGGGCCATGCCCGCTCATGCAGTTGTGCAGCGAGGCACCACCGGGCGCGAAGCCGTCGGCCTTGGCGTCGTAGACGCCGTGCACCAGCCCCATGAACTCGCTGGCCACATTGCGATGGAACCACGGCGGGCGGAAGGTGTGCTGCGCCACCAGCCAGCGCGGCGGGAAGATCGCGAAATCCATGTTCGCCGTGCCATGCGTGTCGCTGGGCGAGGTCAGCACGGTGAAGATGCTCGGGTCCGGATGGTCGAAGCTGATCGAACCGATGGTGTTGAAGCGGCGCAGATCGTAGCGATACGGCGCGTAGTTGCCATGCCAGGCCACCACGTCCAGCGGCGAGTGGCCGATGTCCGCGCGCCACAGATGGCCCTGGAATTTGGCCACCAGTTCGAACGCGCCTTCGCGCTGCTCGAAGGCCGCATGCGGCGTTTCGACATCGCGCGCATTGGCCAGCCCGTTGGAGCCGATCGGCCCCAGGTCGGGCAGCCGCAGCAATGCGCCGAAGTTTTCGCAGACATAGCCACGCGCCTCGCCATCGGGCAGCTCGACACGGAAGCGCACGCCGCGTGGTATCACGCCAATCTGCTGCGGCTCGAGTTCCAGCACCCCGAGCTCGCTGTGGATGCGCAGGCGCCCCAGCTGCGGCACCAGCAACAGCTCGCCATCGGCATCGTAGAAGAAGCGATCGTGCATGGAGGCATTGGCCGCATACAGATGCACGGCAACGCCGGACATCGCCTCCGGCCCGCCGTTGCCGGCCATGGTGTAGAGGCCATCGACGAAGTCGGTTGGTGCCGACGGCAGCGGCAACGGGCTCCAGCGCAGTTGATCCGGCGGCACCGGGCCGCGCCCGAAGTCATTGTGGAAGTGCGTCTGCGCAATCAGCGAGAACGCGCCATGCACCGCCGCCGGGCGGATGCGATACAGCCAGCTGCGCCGGTTCTCGCTGCGTGGCGCGGTGAACGCGGTGCCGGACAACTGCTCGGCATACAACCCGTGCGCCACGCGCTGCGGCGAGTTCTGCCCCACCGGCAAGGTGCCGGCCACCGCCTCGGTGGCGAACGTGTTGCCGAAACCGGTCATGTACTGCGGGGTGTTATGCATGGCATGCGTCCGGATCTTGGCCCTCCCTCCCCGGATGCAGAAGGTTGGGATTGAGTTGAATCAGGCCTTTCCTACCGAAGAAAAGCTGAGGCCTGGCGGATTACGCCCCTCTCCCGGCGGGAGAGGGGTTGGGGTGAGGGTACGGCGTAGCGACTGCCTTGAAGATCATCTCGACCATTCCCGAACAGCAAATCCCCAATCCCCGCCCTCAAAGCACCCCACGCTTCATCTGATCGCGCTCGATGCTCTCGAACAGCGCCTGGAAGTTGCCTTCGCCAAAGCCCTCGTTGCCCTTGCGCTGGATGATCTCGAAGAAGATCGGGCCGATGCAGTTGGTGGTGAAGATCTGCAGCAGCTTGCGCTGCTTGGTGTCCACATCCGCATCGATCAGGATCTTGTTGCGGCGCAGGCGTTCGACATCCTCGCCGTGGTCGGGGATGCGCAGGTCCACCACGTCGAAATAGGTGTCGGGCGTGTCCAGGAATGTCACGCCGGCCTCGCGCATCTTTTCCACCGAGCTATAGATATCGTCGGTGAAGCAGGCGATGTGCTGGATGCCTTCGCCGTGGTAGGCGTCCAGATATTCGTTGATCTGGCTCTTGGGGTCGGAGGATTCGTTGAGCGGGATGCGCACGATGCCGTCCGGGGCAGTCATCGCCTTGGACACCAGGCCGGTCTTGGCGCCCTTGATGTCGAAGTAGCGGATCTCGCGGAAGTTGAACAGGCGCTCGTAATAGTCCGACCAGCGCTGCATGTTGCCGAAGTACAGGTTATGGGTCAGGTGGTCGATGAAGGTCAGCCCGAAGCCGGCCGGCTGCGGGTCGGCGCCTTCGATCGGCTCGTAGTCGGCGTCGTAGATGCTGCCTGCATCGCCATAACGGTCCACCAGATACAGCATGCAGTCGCCGATTCCCTTGACCACCGGGGCCGGGACAGCGCGCGTGTCGGGCTTGTCCTGCACCGCTTCGCCGCCGTTGCCCAACACGGTCTGCAGCACCGTCTCGGCCGGGGTGCGGAAGCGGATCGCAAAGCCGCAGGCGCTCGGGCCGTGCGCGGCGGCGAAATCGGCGGCAAACGAATCGGGGTCTTCGTTGAGCAGGAAGTTGACCCCGCCCTGGCGATAGACGGTAATGGCGCGGCTGCGGTGACGCAGCACCGCGCTGAAGCCCATCTTGCGAAAGTAGTCGTGCAGCTGCGCGGCCTGGCCGGCGGGCGCGGCGAATTCGACGAACTCGAACCCGTCGATCCCCATCGGGTTGTCGAAGGTGGTGACCTGCATGCCCAGGTTCGGGCGGGTTGCGGTACTGCTCGGTTGTGCGCTCATCGTCGTTTCTCCACGCTAGGCCGTCCGCAGGGCTATGCGGGGTGGCAGAAGACCCGCGAGAATGCGCAGGCCACCCAAGGTTTGTAGTTGCAAATGAAACCAAAATCAAGACACAGTGCAACATGAGCGATCTCGACGCCCCTACCCCGCCGCCACATCCTGTGCTGCTCAACCTCGAGCAGTTCCTGCCGTATCGCCTGAGCGTGCTGTCCAACCGCATCAGCAGCAATATCGCCAAGGTCTACGGTGATCGTTACGGCATGGCCATTCCCGAGTGGCGGGTGATCACCATCCTGGCGCTGTATCCGGGTTCCTCGGCCAGCGAGGTCTCCGACCGCACCGCGATGGATAAAGTTGCAGTCAGCCGCGCCGTGGCGCGCCTGCTGGAGCGCGGCTTCATCCGCCGAGAAACCCATGGCGACGACCGCCGCCGCTCGATGCTGGCGCTGTCGCCGGCCGGGCGCCAGGTCTACGAGACCGTCGCCCCGCTGGTCAACGAGATGGAACAGCGGCTGATGTCGGTGTTCAGCGCCGAGGAACAGCAGATCCTGGAGACGCTGATCGACCGGCTGGCCAAGGACGGGCTGCCGCGCATGGCCGGCAAGGACTGATAAAAAAACCCCCGCAGTTGCGGGGGTTCTTGCATGCCACGGCAACGACGGGTCAGGCCTGCGGCGGCGCCCACTGCTTGAGGAAATCGAACAGTTTCCTGCGGTCGAAGCCCTCGCCCTTGCGCAGTTCCGGGCCGGACTGGGTGGTCAGCAGCTTGCCGTCGTTGTCCAGCACCAGCAGCGACGGGTAGTCGTTGAGCTGGGCGAACTGCGACAGGAACGCGGCGTTCTCGTTGGTCGCATCGCGATTGACCTTGACCACAACGAAGTGCGCATCGCGGAAGCTGCGCAGCTCCGCATCGCCGCCCATCAGCTCGTCCAGCGCCTTGCACGGCTCGCAGGCCGCATTGCCGACGTTGAGCACGATGCGCTTGCCGCCGCGCTTGGCCTCGACCTTGGCGGTCTCCAGATCCGCGGCCGGATCGCGCGAGGGGTCGTATTGCGCATTGAGCGCCGCCGCCGCAGCGATGTCCGCCGCGGTGGGCGTATTGCCCGAGGACACCGGCTGGCTGGGGTCGGCGCTGGGCGGCTTCTGCATCGAGGTGTCCAGCGGCCGTGGCGCCTCCTGTTGCTCGGTGGGCTGCCCGCAGGCGCTCAACAGACCTGCCAGCAGCAGGCCACAGACAGTGGGTTTGATCGGCATTGCAGTTCTCCTCACTTCACACCATGCATCAGTTTGTTGATCAACGGCGCGATCAGGAACAGCACCGCGCCAGCGCCCAATAGCGCCCAAAACCCGAAGGTATACCCGCTCAGGGCCGAGGACACGCTCATCCCTTCGCTTCCACTGACATGCCCGGCAAAAATGCCCGACAGGTTGTTGCCGATGCCGGTAGACAGAAACCAGCCGCCCATTCCGAAACCGACCAGACGCACCGGTGCCAGCTTGGTCACCATCGACAGGCCGATCGGCGACAGGCACAGCTCGCCTACCGACTGGATCACGTACACCATGAACAAGGTCCAGAACGGCACCTTGCCAGCATCGTTGACCAGGCTCGACAGTGCAAACATCAGCAGCAGGAACGCCAGGCCGTTGAACAGCAGGCCCAGGCCGAACTTGCGCGGAATCGACGGATTGAAGCGGCCGGCCTTGACCCAGATCCAGGCGATGATCGGCGCCAGGGTGATGATGGCAATCGAGTTCACCGACTGGAACCAGGCGGTCGGGAAGGTCCAGTCGCCGAAACCGCGGTCGACGATATTGTCGGCCAGGAAGGTGAACGAGCTGCCGGCCTGTTCGAAGAACATCCAGAACAGCACGTTGAAGGCGAAGATGATCAGCATCGCGATCACCTTGTCGCGCTGCACCTTGCCTTCGCGGATGCCTTCGACCAGCAGCATCACCGACAGGCCAACGAACAACACGGTCAGCACGATCTGCAACACGTCTGCACCGACGGCGAGCAGGAGGTACACCACCGGGATCGCCAGCACGCAGCCGACCAGCACCATCAGCACCCGGCCGATGCCCTGCGCGTTCGGCGCCGGTGCGCCGATGCCCTTGAGCTGCGCGCGGCCGATCCAGAACCACACCAGGCTGATCAGCATGCCCGCGCCGGAGGCCATGAACACCATCTTGTAGGACGGCATGGCCTGGGTGCCGAACACCTTTTCGGCCAGCAACTGGGTCAGCACCGGCGAGATCATCGCGCCGAGGTTGATGCCCATGTAGAAAATGGTGAAGCCGCTGTCGCGGCGCGGATCGGCCACCGAGTACAGCTTGCCGACCATGGTGGAGATGTTCGGCTTGAACAGCCCGTTGCCCACCACCACGGTGGCCAGGCCGATCTCGAACATGGTGTGGTCGGGAATGGCGATCAGGAACAGGCCGGTGGCCATGACGGCCGCACCGACCAGGATCGAGCGTTGGTAGCCGAGCACGCGGTCGGCCACGTAGCCGCCGAAGATCGCCGCCGCATACACCAGCGCCAGATAGGCGCCATAGGTGCGTCCGGCCGGCGCCTGGCCGGTGGCATCGCCGCTGAAGAACTGCGCCACGATGTACAGCACCAGCGCCCAGCGGATCCCGTAGAACGCGAAGCGTTCCCAGAATTCGGTCATGAACAGCATCCACAGCGGCCGGGGATGACCGAGCAGCGTGGGGAACTCGGGCGGTGCAGGCGGCGGCGGGGTGGCGGAAGTCGGCGCGGTAGCGTCAACGCTCATGGAATGTCCCTTGCGTATTCAGGAATGGCTGGGTGCCCAGGGCGTACCCCGGGAGACGCGCGAGGATCACTTAGACGTCATGTACGCGTCAAATTCGCAGCACTCCTCGACCTGATGGCGGCCGCTGGAGCGCCACCGGCCTCAACTCCAGCGAGCCACTACCGCCCCGCCCGCTTCCGCTGGCCCGCTCAGCCGTTCTCCGGCTCATCGCGGCCACCCTTCATCGGCGCACGGCTTTCCACGCCCACCGACGTGCGCACGTCGAACAGCTCCGGGAAGAAGGTCAGCGCCAGCGCCTGCTGCAGGAATCCCACGCCGCTGGACCCACCGGTGCCGCGCTTGAAGCCGATCACCCGCATCACCGTGCGCATGTGGCGGAAACGCCATAGCTGGAACTGGGTTTCCACATCGACCAGGTCCTCGCACAGCGAATACTCGCGCCAGTAGCGGTCGGTGTTTTCGTAGATGCGCTCGAACACCGGGCGCAGGCTGTCGTCGGCCACATGTGCGCAGGTCCAGTCGCGCCCCTGGTATTGCGGCGGGATGGCATGCCCGAAGCGCGCCAGGTAGCGCAGGAATTCCTCGTACAGGCTGGGCGCTTCCAGCACCTGGCGCAGGCGCGCCTGCCCCTGCGGGTCGTACGCGAACACCTGCAGCATCTGCGGGTTCTTGTTGCCCAGCAGGAACTCGATATAGCGGTACTGCAGCGACTGGAAGCCGGACGAGGGCCCCAGCACGTCGCGAAACCCCATGTACTCGCTCGGGGTGAGCGTCTCCAGTACCGACCACTGTTCGGTGAGCTGGCGCAGCACCTGCTTGCTGCGCGCCAGCACTTTGCGGCACTGCCAGACCTGGTCGTTCTGCAGGTGCACCATCGCCGCGCGCAGCTCGTGCGCCAGCAGCTTCAGCCACAGCTCGGAGGTCTGGTGCTGGATGATGAACAGCATCTCGTCGTGGTGCGCCGGCTCGGACAGGGGCTGCTGCGCCGACAGCAACTGGTCCAGCCGCAGGTAGCCGCCGTAGGTCAGCCGCCCCTCCAGATCGGTATGGATGCCGGGTTCCAGGTCACGCAGGTTCTTGTCGACGGGCATGGCAGTGCAGATGGATCGGGCCGGTCAGGGTAGCTCAGTGGCGGGGATTGGGGATTGGGGATTGGGGATTGGGGGAATCGGAAATCGGGAATCGGGAATCGGGAGCGGAGATTGGATATCGACGGCCCGGCGGCTGAGGGCGGCGCTGGAGGCTGGGTCTTCGACACGTGATCTCCGGTGTGTGTCGCATCGTTCTACCGTGCAGACCTTCTGGCTGGACCGACGCCCTTCCGGATTACTCCTTGTGCAGCGCGCGGCCTCCCTGCATGTCGTTGCAGCGCGCCTGCATGGCGCTGTAGCGAGCCTTTGCCGCAGCGCCCGATCTGACTGGGTGACCGGCTCACGCGGGCAGCCTGACAACGCGGTGGCGTACCCGACCAGTACTTCACACCTGAAAAAGCGACCGCTTTCGACTGCGCAGTCGCAGCAACTGCGCCGGTGTCACCGTATCGTCAACCTAGGTCTGCAAATTCATGCAGAATCGAACGGCGCTGCCGGCCAGGGACGTGGCCGGACCAGGGGAGCGTTTCACGTCTCACGGATCAGGGGACTCTCATCTCATGCATGTGTTGCAGCGTCGTGCAGCCTTACTTGTCTGTGCGCTGGCGGTTGCCGGCCACGCCAACGCCCAGGTCGTCATCAGCCAGGTCTACGGCGGTGGCGGCAACAGCGGTGCCACCTTCCGCAGCGATTTCATCGAGCTGCACAACATCGGCAGCACCACGGTCAGCCTGGATGGCTGGTCGGTGCAGTACGCCTCTGCCGCCGGCAGCAGCTGGCAGGTCACCCCGTTGGCGGGCAGCGTTCCGGCCGGCGGCTACTACTTGGTCAAGCAGGCCGACGGCAGCGGCGGCAGCGTTGCGCTACCCACGCCCGATGCCACCGGCACCATCGCCATGGGCGGCGGCGCCGGCAAGGTGGCGCTGAGCAACAGCGCCTCGGCGTTGAGCGGCGCCTGCCCCACCGGCAATGCCGATCTGGTCGGCTATGGCAGCACCGCCAGCTGCGCCGAAGGCAATGCCCCCACCCCGGCGCCCAGCAATACGCTGGCGGTGCTGCGCGGCGGCGATGGCTGCACCGACACCGACAACAACGCGGCCGATTTCGCCACCGGCGCGCCGGCTCCGCGCAACGCCGCCAGCCCCGCACGCCTGTGCAGTGGCGGCGGCCAGCCGATCGCCACGCTGGCCGATGTCAGCCAGGCCGAGGGCAATAGCGGCAGCCGCAGCCTTGTGTTCACGCTGAGCCTGAGCCAGCCGGCCGGTGCGGGCGGGGTGAGCTTCACCGCGGCCACCGCCGATGGCACCGCCGTCGCTGGCAGCGACTATGTCGCCCTGCCCGCGTCCAGCGTCCGGATCGCCGCCGGCGAGCGCAGCGCCAGCATCACCGTGGAGGTGCTGGGCGACACCACACCCGAGCCCGACGAGACCTTCGCGCTGCAGATCAGCGGCCTCACCGGCGCGTTGCCGGCCACGCTGAGCGCCACCGGCACCGTCCTCAACGACGACTTCAGCCTGCTGCCGATCCACGCCATCCAGGGCAAGGGCGCACGCTCGCCGCTGGAAGGCCAGGTGGTCGCCACCTCGGGCATCGTCACCGCCCGCCGCAGCGCCGGCTTCTTCCTGCAGGCAGCGGATGCGGAAACCGATGGCGATGCGGCCACCTCCGAAGGCGTCTACGTCTACACCGGCAGCGCACCGCCGGACGCCGCTGCCATCGGCAACCGGGTACGCGTGCAAGGCACGGTGCTTGAGTACGTGCCCACCGCCGACCCGACCCAGCCGCCACTGACCGAGATCGGCGGCAGCCTGACCGTGCTGCTGGATTCCACCGGCAGTCCGTTGCCGATGCCGGTGGCGTTGAGCGCGAACTTCCCCAACCCGGACGGTGCCTTTGATCAGCTCGAAGCGCTGGAAGGCATGCGCGTTACCGCCGCCAGCCTCACCGTCAATGCGCCCACCGGCGGCAACGTCAACGAGACCAACGCCACCGCCACCAGCAATGGCGTCTTCCATGCGGTGGTCACCGGCGTGCCGCGTGCCTTTCGCGAGCCCGGCGTGCAGTTGCCCGATCCATTGCCGGCCGGCTCGCCTGCCGGGGTGCCGCGCTGGAACACCAACCCGGAAGTGATCGCGGTCGGCAGTGCCGGCGTCGGCGCCGAGCGTCTGGACCTGGCATCGGGCTGCGTCGTGCTGGATGTCACCGGCCCGCTGGACTACAGCTTCCGCCGCTACACGCTGTATCCGGAACGCACCCCGCAGGTGAACTGCAACGGTGCCGACCAACCGCGCCCGGCACCGCGGCCGCAGGCCGACGACGTGGCCGTGGCCACCTACAACATGGAGCGCTTCTTCGACGACCAGAACGACCCGGCGACCGGCGAGCCGGTGCTCACCCCGGCCGCATTCCAGGCCCGCCTCAACAAGGCCTCGCTGGCGATCCGCAACTACCTGCACACGCCCGACATCCTGGGCACGGTGGAAGTGGAAAGCTTCGGTGTGCTGCAGACGTTGGCTGCGCGCATCAACGCCGATGCCATCGCTTCCGGCCAGCCCGATCCGCAGTACGTGGCCTACCTGCAGGAAGGCAACGACGTCGGCGGTATCGACGTGGGCTTCCTGGTCAAGACCGCTGCGGTGTCGGCCGGCGTGCCGCGCGTGGAAGTGGTGTCCGTCGCCCAGGAAGGCAAGACCACCACCTGGACCGAACCGGGCGGCGCGGTGAGCCTGCTCAACGATCGCCCGCCACTGGTGCTCAGTGCCAAGGTGCACCAGGCCGATGGCCGCGTGCTGCCGCTGACCGCCATCGTGGTGCATCAGCGCTCGCTCAACGGCGCCGAGACCGACGATGCGGCCGGCACCCGCATCCGCGCCAAGCGCCAGGCCCAGGCCGAGTACCTGGCGCGCCTGCTGCAGACGCGCCAGCAGCTCGACCCGGCCGAGCAGGTGCTGGTGATGGGCGACTTCAACGCCTTCGAGTTCAACGACGGCTACGTGGATGCGATGGGTACCGTCACCGGCAGGCCGGCGCCGGATGCGCAGACCGCGGTGGGCGGCGATGGCGTGGACCTGGTCAACCCGGACTACACCGACCTGACCTGGTTCAACACGCCCGACCAGAGCTACTCGTACGCCTTCGACGGCAACGTGCAGTCGCTGGACCACATCCTGGCCAACGAGGCGCTGATGCGCGCACCCAACATCGCCTCGCTGTCGGTGGGCCATGCGCGCATCAATGCCGACTTCCCCGGCACCGCGCGCAACGATGCCAATACGCCCACGCGCTTGTCCGACCACGACCCCACCGTGGTGCTGTTGCGCATGGCGCCAGCGCGACGTGCCGACCTGGGCGTGATGGTCAGCACGGCACGCGCACAGGTCACCGAAGGCGAGCGCATCGACTTCAGTGTGGATGTGGAAAACCGTGGGCCCGACAGCGCAGCGTTCGCAGCGGTGGCACTGGCCTTCGATGCCGCGGTGCGCCCACGGGTCACCGCGGCACCGGGCTGGAACTGCCAGCCGCCGGAAACCGGCGCCCAGACGGTGGTCACCTGCACCATCGCTGCGCTGGCATCCGGCAATGCACAGCGCTTTGCGGTGCAGGTCGACGCTGGCGCGGAACTGGCAGGACGCAGCCTGACCCTGGCCGCCTCGGTTGCCTCGCAAACGCCCGACCCGCAGCCGGACAACAACACCGACGCCGCCGCAGTGACCGTGCAGCCGCAGTTGCGCAGCGATCTGGCGGTGCGCCTGGAAGGCCCCGCCACGCTGCCAACCACTGCCTTCAATGCCACCTACCGGGTATTGCTGGACAACCGCGGCAACGCAGCGGCCACCGGTGCCAGCGTGCGGATCGAAGGCAACACGGTGTCGGCGCTGTCGCTGCTGGTGCCGCCCAGCGGCTGGCGCTGCGCCAGACAGCTGCAGTCGCTGCGCAGCGCGATCTTCGTGTGCAGCACCGCCGCAGCATTGCAGCCGGGCGCGCAGGCCGCGTTCCAGCTGACCGTCGCGGCAAAGCCGATCCCGGCCGAGCGCGCAGTGTGGGTGCAGGCCAGGGCCAGTTCGACCTCGCCCGATGCCAACCCGGCCAACGATTCGGCGCTGATCGTCACCCCGATCGGTGGAGGCGCCGACCGCCGCTGATCGCAGTGCACCACGTCGCAATTCTGTACTGCGACAAAGGGCGCGGCCTGGTCCGCGCCCTTTTTTTTGTGCAAGCCAGCATCATTGTGTGCTGCGGTGCAGGACAGCTTTTTGCTGTGTGGTCCTTAACATCGCAACTCATATCATTTGAAACTTCTTGGTGAAGGTGTCGCCGCAATGAGCGTAGCCGCGCAGTTCGAGATCGAATATCTGCAATACATGGACGCGGACGGCCAGATCGTCCGCGACGACCTGCCGGCCGACGCCGCCAACCCGCAACAGCTGCTCGCCCTGTTCAAGCGCATGCTGTTCGTGCGCACCTTCGACAGCAAGTCGGTCGCGCTGCAGCGCACCGGCAAGTTGGGCACCTATGCGGCCTGCCTCGGTCACGAAGCCACCCACGTGGGCATCGGCGCGGCGATGCGCAGTGGCGATGTGTTCGCGCCCAGCTATCGCGAGTACGGCACCATGTTCGAACGCGGCGTGCGACCGCGCGATGTGCTGCTGTACTGGGGCGGCGACGAACGCGGCAGCGACTATCCGCGCGATGCCGATGCGGCGATCGACTTCCCGATCTGCGTACCAATCTCCACCCAGTGCCTGCATGCGGCCGGTTCGGCGCTGTCGTTCAAGCTGCGGGGCAAGCCGCAGGTCGCGGTGGCCTGCTGTGGCGATGGCGGCAGCTCCAAGACCGACTTCTATGCCGCGCTCAATTCGGCCGGTGCCTACAAACTGCCGCTGATCCTGTGCGTGATCAACAACGGCTGGGCGATCTCGGTGCCGCGCTCGGCGCAGACCGGTGCGCAGACGCTGGCGCAGAAGGGCCTGGCCGGCGGCCTGCATTGCCTGCAGGTGGATGGCAACGACCTGATCGCGGTGCTCGAGGCGATGCGCCAGGCGCGCGCGCGCGCATTGGCCGGCGACGGCGGCACGGTGATCGAGTTCCTGACCTATCGCCTGTCCGATCACACCACCGCCGACGACGCGCGGCGCTACCGCGGCGAAGAAGAGGTCAAGCAAGGCTGGGCGCGCGAGCCGCTGCTGCGCCTGCGCCGCTATCTCACCGCGCAAGGCCTGTGGGACGAGGCGCAGGAAACCGCATGGAAGGCCGACTGCGGTGCGCGCGTGGACGCAGAGGTCAATGCCTATCTCAACACCCCGGTGCAGCCGGTCGAAGCGATGTTCGATTACCTCTACGGCGACCCGCCGGCCGAGTTGCTGGCCCAGCGCGCCGAGGTGATGGCGCAGGAGGTCCGTCATGGATGAGCTCAACCAGTCACACCTGGCTGCGACACAGCAGCAGGCCAGTGCCCCTTACAACGCCGCAGCCACGCGCGGAGAGATCGCCATGAGTTCGCCCATCACCCTGATCGAAGCCATCACCCAGGCGCTGGCCTGGGAGCTGGAACACGACCCTGCGGTGCTGGTGCTGGGCGAGGATGTCGGCGTCAACGGCGGCGTGTTCCGCGCCACTGCCGGCCTGCAGCAACGCTTCGGCAGCGAGCGGGTGCTGGACACGCCGCTGGACGAAACCACCATCGCCGGCCTGAGCGTCGGCCTGGCCGCGCAGGGCATGAAGCCGGTGGCCGAAGCGCAGTTCGACGGCTTCGTGTATCCCATGGTCGATCACCTGATCTGCCATGCCGCACGCCTGCGCAACCGCACCCGCGGCCGCCTGCATTGCCCGATGGTGCTGCGGGTGCCGTGGGGCGGCGGCATCCGCGCGCCGGAACATCACAGCGAAGCCAACGAGGCCATCTTCACCAACGTGCCCGGCCTGCGCGTGGTGTTGCCGTCCTCGCCGCAGCGCGCCTATGGGCTGTTGCTGGCCGCGATCCGCGACCCGGATCCGGTGATCTACATGGAGCCCAAGCGCATCTACCGCCAGTACAAGGAAGTGGTCGCCAACGATGGCGAAGCGCTGCCGCTGGATGTGTGCTTCGTGCTGCGCGACGGTACCGACGTCACCCTGGTCACCTGGGGCGCGCAGGTCAAGGAAGCGCTGGAAGCGGCCGACAAACTCGCTGGCGAAGGCATCAGCGCCGAAGTCATCGATGTGGCCACGCTGCGCCCGCTGGACTTCGACACCATCGCCGAATCGGTGACCAAGACCGGCCGCTGCGTGATCGTGCAGGAAGCCCCGCGCACCGCCGGCTTCGGTGCGGAGATCGCCGCGCAGCTGGCGGAAAAATCGATGTACGACCTGCTCGCACCGGTCGAACGCGTCACCGGCTACGACACGCATATCCCGCTGTTCCGGCTGGAAATGAAGTACCTGCCGAGCGTGGAGCGCATCGTCACCGCCGCCCGTCGCGCGGTGGCTGCCGGCTGACATGCGCGCCCGTCTGCTCTGCGATTACCGCGCCGCGTACGCCAACCCGATCCGCTTCCACGCCGGCCAGCACGTGACCATCGGCGTGCGCGACGAGGAATGGCCGGCCTTCGCCTGGGTCAACACCGGCGACGGTCATGCCGGCTGGGCCCCGGTGGCCTGGCTGCGCCCTCTGGGCGACGGCCAGGCCGAAGCCCTGCGCGACTACGATGCACGCGAACTCGACGCCCAACAGGGCGAGGACGTGTTGCTGCATTACGAACATGGCGGTTGGTGGTGGTCCGAGCGTGCCGATGGCATGCAGGGCTGGCTGCCGGCTGCCGACCTCGAACTCCTCGACGACACCACGCCGCCACTGCCTGCGGCGCAAGAGAACCTGCCATGAGCGAAGCCAAGAATTTTCACCTGCCCGACCTGGGCGAAGGCCTGCCCGATGCCACCATCGTCGAATGGTTCGTCAAGGAAGGCGACAACGTGCGCCTGGACGATCCGCTGGTCTCGATGGAGACCGCCAAGGCGGTGGTCGAGGTGCCCTCGCCGTTCTCCGGCACCGTGACCAAGCTCGCCGGTGCCGCTGGCGATGTGATCGTGACCGGCGCGATGCTGGCGCAGTTCGCGCTGGACGCCTCGCAGCCGCAGCGCGCCGACGGCCAGGACACCGGCCACTCGCATGGCCCTGCACCCACGCATACGCCCAGCACCGGCGACAGCGCGGCCGGCCCGACCGCGCGCGTGGTCGCCTCCGACAACGGCGGCGAGATCGCCGACGCCGACGCCAGTGGCCAGAACGAGCGCGACGACGCCGGCACGGTGGTCGGTGCGATGCAGAGCTCCAATGCGGTGCAGAGCGAACAGGCGATTGCCGTCGGTGGCGTGCGCGCGATGCCGGCGGTGCGTGCGCTGGCGCGCAAGCTGCGGGTGGACCTGGCACAGGTGCGCGCCACCGGCCCGGACGGCACGGTGACGATGGCGGATGTGAAGCAGGCCGCAGCCGCGGGCACCGCGCGGCTTTCAGCCGGCGCGCAGGGCGTGTCGACCTCTTCGGCCAGTGGCCGAGGGACCGCCGCTGGCGGCGGAGCGACCGCAGGCAACAACGCGCACCAGTCAGACGGTAGCGTGCATCCTTCGGACAACAGCGCGAACCATTCGGACGGCGGCGCGCGTTCCCTTCTCCCGCCTGCGGGAGAAGGTGCCCGCAGGGCGGATGAGGGCACCACCGCCCGCTCGTCGCTGTCGGCCAGCGGCAAGCCGATGCGTACCCAATCGCCCGGCACCAGCGTCAAGGGGCAACCCGAACAGCTCAAGGGCGTGCGTCGCAACATGGCGCGGGTCATGGCCGATGCGCACAGCAAGGTGGTACCGACCACGCTCAACGACGATGCCGACATCCACGCCTGGCAGCCCGGCAACGACGTCACCGTGCGCTTGGTGCGCGGCATCGTGCGTGCCTGCCAGGCGGTGCCGGCCCTCAACGCCTGGTTCGACGGCGAGGCACTCAGCCGCACCCTGCACCCCCAGGTCGATATCGGCATTGCGGTGGATACCGAAGAAGGCCTGTTCGTGCCCGCGCTGCGCAATGCCGACATGCTGGACGCGCACGGCATCCGCGAGAGCGTCAACCGGCTGCGCCAGCAGGTGGAAACCCGCAGCATCGCCGCATCGGAACTCAGCGGCTACACCATTTCGCTGTCCAACTTCGGCATGTTCGCCGGCCGCTACGCCACTCCGGTGGTGGTGCCGCCATGCGTGGCCATCGTCGCCGCCGGGCGCGCGCGCTACCAGCTCACCCCGGTGATGGGCGGGGTGGAAACCCACAAGGTGATGCCGCTGTCGCTGACCTTCGACCACCGCGCCGCCACCGGCGGCGAAGCTGCGCGTTTCCTGCGTGCGCTGCTGGACGATCTGGCGCTGGCCAACTAACCCGCGGACAGCAGGACGACCGGCGCCCACCGCCAGGTGGGCCCGGCAAGTCTTGCGGATCTCATTCGCACGCGACCGGGTCGGCGCTTGCAGTGCACGCGCTGCTTGGGGACCGTTGGCGGCAGGCCACCATGTCGCCATCCATGGATGAAGTCGCGACGTGTCACACGGTCGGTTGAGGGCGCCGCTCGGTAAGGGCGCCGCGCAGGCGACCCACCGTTTTTTTTCAAGCATCTGACCGCGGCGGAATGACGCCTTTGTCGAAGTATTGGTCGCTTTGCGTCGTGCCCCGATAAGGCTTGAGCACTGCGAATGGATCAGTTGCAGAGCAGCCGATCTGCGGGATTTCTGCAGGGCCCTCGCCTGCCCGCCATCGCGGGACACGCCGTGAATCCATCCATGGAGGCTCTTACGCGGCATCCATGCCGCGTAAGGTCCCGCGACGGTGAGCAGGCAAGGACCTGTCGAGAGGGTCGGTGTGCGGGTGCAAGCAATGCATGACGTGCACTGTTTGGATAACGGGGCGTTCGCTCGGCCTTCCACCATCTTCCATTGCAGGCCAGGCGACAGACCGGCCTCCAAGACGCAACCTGCAAACGTCTCGTCTGCCACGCAAGCCGAGCACGCTTTCAGGAAAGCAGCCTACCAACTGTCTGGTGCGGTGCCCTCGCCGATTGCGGGACCGTGTGGCGGCATGGCTGCCGCCACCGAGCCTCCAAGGATGGATTCATGGCGTGTCCCGCAAGCGGTGAGGACACCGCGCCCTCGACGCTGGGGCTTGGCTGCAGGGCCCTTGCCCGCCCACCATCGCAGGACACGCCGCAAGTACGTCCATGTAGGCTCTTACGCGGCATCCATGCCGCGTAAGGTCCCGCGACGGTGAGCGGGCAAGGACCTCTGTCGAGAGGGTCGGTGTGTCTAGTTGCAAGCAGTACATGATGCGCACGACGTGCGCTGGTCGGATCACCAGGCGTTCGCTCAAATCCCATCATTGCTCCGTCGCAAGCCGAGCGGCAGACAAGCCTCCTACACGCAATCTGCAAACGTCTCGTCTGCCACGCAAGCCGAGCACGCTTTCAGGAAAGCAGCCGACCAACTGTCTGGTGCGGTGCCCTCGCCGATTGCGGGACCGTGTGGCGGCATGGATGCCGCCACCGAGCCCCCAGGGACGGGTTCACGGCGTGTCCCGCAAGCGGTGAGGGCACCGCGCTCTCGACGCTGCGGGTTTGCTGCAGGGCCCTTGCCCGCCCACCGACGCAGTGCCCGCGGCGGCCCCGCATGGGTCTCACCGACCATTGCAGTGCAAATGCCTGGATAATCGGTCCATGTCATTTGCCCATCTTTCGCTGTCGCCGCAGCTGCAGCCATTCTTCGACACCGCGCTGGCACGCGCCGGCCACCACACGCCCACGCCGATCCAGCAGCAGGCGATTGCGCCGATGCTGCAGGGCCGGGATCTGATTGCGATGGCGCAGACCGGTTCGGGCAAGACATTGGCCTATGCGCTGCCGCTGCTGCAGCAACGCTGCCTGGCGCCGGATGTTGCCCCGCGCGTGCTCGGCGCGCTGGTGCTGGTGCCCACGCGCGAACTCGCCGCGCAGGTCGAAGACACCTTGCGCCAACTGGCCGCGCATCTGCCGCGGCGGCTCAAGATCGTTGCGGCCACCGGCGGCAGTTCGATCAATCCGCAGTTGCTTGCCCTGCGCGGTGGTGCCGATATCGTGGTCGCCACGCCCGGTCGGTTGCTGGACCTGGTGGATCACAATGCGCTGCGCCTGGGCGAGGTTGCCACGCTCGTGCTGGACGAAGCCGACCGCCTGCTCGAACTGGGCTTCGGCGCCGAGCTCGATCGCATCCTGGCCCTGCTGCCGGCGCAACGGCAGAGCGTGCTGTTCTCGGCCACGTTTCCGCCCGGCATCGCCTCGCTGGCCAAGCGTCGCCTGCGCGACCCGCTACGCATCACCGTTGATGCCACCCCGGAAGCTGCGCCTGCGATCGAACAACGCGCGATCGCCGTCGACGCCGGCCAGCGCACGCAGCTGTTGCGCCACCTGCTGCAGGAGCATGGCTGGTCGCATGTGCTGGTGTTCGTCGCCAGCCGGCACACCGCCGAGAAAGTCGCCGAAAAACTCACCAAGACCGGCATCACCGCGCAACCGCTGCATGGCGAACTGAGCCAGGGCCGCCGCGAGCGTACGTTGCATGCCTTCAAACAGCGCGAGGTGCAGGTGCTGGTGGCCACCGATCTGGCCGGGCGCGGCATCGATATCGATGCGCTGCCGGCAGTGCTCAATTACGACCTGCCGCGTTCGACGGTGGACTACACCCACCGCATCGGCCGCACCGCGCGCGCAGGCGCCAGCGGCCTTGCGATCAGCTTCATCACCGCAGAGAGCCAGCCGCAATGGCGCCTGATCGAAAAACGCCAGGGCCTGCGCATGCCCACCAGCGTGGTTGCCGGTTTCGAGCCGACCCTGGCGGCAACTGCGCCTGCGACGCAGACGCCAAATGACGGCGCGCGCGCTCCGGACGACAACGGCGGCATCAAGGGCAGGCGGCCGAGCAAGAAGGACAAGCAACGCGCAGCGGCCGCGAAGCAGGCTGGCAAGCCCGACTAACAGCAGGGCGTGCCACCTGACGCGCCGTCGTCACGCGAAGGTGGACGGTGCGACGATGCCTCAGTCCTGCTCGAAATCCAGCTCGCCGCCCGGCGCGTTGTCGCCATCCGCACGCGGGGTACGCTTGCCGGGCTTGCGCAGGATTTCCACGAAGAACTGTTCGCCACCTTCGCTGGTGAGCGCATTGATCGAGCGGATCAGCTCGGCCGGCGGCAGCGGCGCGGCACTGGCCTCGTCCGCCCCAAAGCGCATGTCGAAGTCCCAGTAATCCGCGCCTTCGGGCAAATCCTTGCGGCGCTCGCGGCGGATGTACTTGCGGATATCGTGCTTGCTGGACTCCAGCAGACGATCGCGGTTCTTGCCTTCGAGGTTGAGCTGATAGGTCTTGCGCATGGCGACATCGGTTGGGAACTGGCCGCCTATTGTGAGGCCATGCGGCCAGTCTGGGTGAATCGCCGGCCATTGGCGTGGACCGAGCATGCACCTGCGTGTGCATGCGCTCGATTGCGTGGTCGCGTTCGTGCCGGGATGCACGCCGATGCCAGGCAGCACCATGTGCAAGCCTCCGTCACCTCAACTCGTCATCACGCACACGTGCATCAGCCGCAGTCCCTCACCCCACCGTTGCCGTTGCCGGCGCCAGCGCTTGCGTGCCCGCGACGAACGCCTGCTCGGCCGCAATCACCTCATCGGCGTGGTCCTGGCACCAGTGCAGCAGCGCCATCATCGGCGCTTCCAGGGTGTCGCCCAAGGGCGTGCGCCGGTATTGCACGGCCACCGGAGACGAGGAAATCACTTCCCTGCTGATCAAGCCGATCCGCTCCAGCCGCCGCAGCGCTTCGGTCAGCGACTTGTGCGTCACCCCGTCCAGTTGCCGCTTGATCTGATTGAAGCGCGTCGGCCCGTTGCACAGCACCGTCATGATCATGATCGACCACTTGTTGGCGATCGGCTCCAGCACGGTGCGGATATCCGAGATGCGATAGAGGTCGCAGGGCGCAGCGGTTTCCTCGGCCATATCTAGTTACCTCAAAGTGCGTAATTGAAACTAAGTATAGGATGGATATCATCTCGCCGGTACTGAAAACCGACTGGACGCGGTATCGCCGCGTCCAATCCCGTATCGACAACCAGCGAGAAACTGTCCATGTCAACGAATGAGCTCCACGGCAAAGTGGCCCTGATTACCGGCGCCTCCAGCGGCATCGGTAGCGCAACGGCCAAGAAACTCGCAGCGGCAGGAATGAAGGTGGGCCTTGCGGCGCGTCGCATCGACCGGCTGCAGGCATTGAAGGCAGACATCGAGCAGGCGGGCGGCCAGGCCGTCGTGTTGGAAATGGATGTCGCCAGCAAGGACTCGGTCACAGCCGGCGTCGCAGCACTGATCGCCGCTTACGGCGCTATCGATGTGCTGGTCAACAACGCCGGCATCATGCCGCTGTCCAGCATCGATGATTTCCACACCGACGAATGGGAACAGATGATCGATGTCAACGTGAAAGGCGTGCTCAACGTGGCCGCCGCGGTGCTGCCGCAGATGATCAAGCAGCATTCCGGCCATGTCTTCAATACTTCCTCGATCGCCGGGCGCAAGGTCTTTGGCCAGGGATTTGCGGTGTACTCGGCAAGCAAGTTTGCGGTGACCGCGTTCACCGAAGGCCTGCGCATGGAAGTCGGCAAGAAGCACAACATCCGCGTCACCAGCATTCAGCCGGGCATCGTTGCAACCGAGCTTCCGGCACAGACCACCAGCGCGGAATATCAGGCAATGATGGCCGGTTATGCCGGCACGGTTCGGATGCTGGATCCGATGGATATTGCCGACACCATCCTGTTCGCAGCGCAGGCACCGGCGAACGTCAATATTGCCGAAGTGTATGTGTTACCCACCGACCAGGTGTAACCGATGCTCGACCACTCCATGCAGCCGGCTCCCCGGCGGCATGGGGCACGCGACGCTTTGGAGCAGCTAGCAAAGCCCCTGTGCGCACCGCCCCCCCGGGCGTGGGCGGTGCTCGAAATCGGTGCGTTGGTCATCGCTCGGCACGCGGTTGACCTAGCCGCCGCTGCCAAGCGGTGAGGGGTCGCCTCACATGGGTGGGGCGACACACGCAAGGCCGGCGATGGACAGGCAGTGCGTGGCGATTGCAGGCACCACCCGCATCTGCCCGGCGACGCGCAGTGCTTGTCGATGCGCAAGGTGTCACGCATCCACCCGCAGGCGCGCTACGTGCGTCAGCTCAGCCCAAGCTGCTTGCGCAAACTGCCATCCACCGCACTGGCGGGCATGAACCGGCGCAATTTGCTCAGCAGCGATGCCTGGCCGGGCGGGGTGCGACGCATGCGCCACTTACCCAGTGCGGCCTCCACCACGGTGGTGGCCACGTCCTGCGGTCCCGGCGCATTGTCGATGTAGCCGGTGACCGCACGGCCAACCATGTCACGTTCGCGGTCGTACTCGGCGATGGTGCTCTGCACCACCGGCGAGTTGCTGCCCAGGCTGGTCTTGGTGTACGCCGGCTCCACCAGCGTCACCCGGATGCCGAACTGGCGCAGCTCGTGGTCCAGCGTTTCCGACAAGCCTTCCACCGCGTGCTTGGAAGCGGCATACACCCCCATGTACGGTGCCGGCAGGAAACCCAGCACCGAGCTGACATTGACGATGCGCCCCCGGCGCTTGTCACGCATGTGCGGTGCCACCGCCTGGACCGTGCGCAAAATGCCCAGCACGTTGGTATCGAACAGCACGGCAGCTTCTTCGGGGCTGGTTTCCTCCACTGCGCCGATAAGGCTGCTGCCTGCGTTGTTGACCAGCACATCGATGCGGCCGCTGCGGCCGACGATACCGTCGACGGCGCGCCGCACCGAGGCAGCGTCGCGGATATCCATCTCGACCAATTCCACATTGGCCAGCGGCGCGGCGCCGGAAAGCGCGCGCACGCTGCCGTAGACGGTGCAGCCGCGCTGGGCGAAGCGCTCTGCGGCAACGCGGCCGATGCCGGAGGACACACCGGTGATCAGCACAACGGACTGCTGTTGCATGGTAATTCCTTTATCTATGAGGGAAGAGCGGCCGGCCAGGTGCGCAGCCGTTGGCGGCGCGCGGATCGAACGCGAGGATGACAAGCGCCCTGTAGCGAAAGGCGACGGCAGCATGGCCGCCGTCGCCCATGGCACTCAGGCGTGCTGCGCAACCGCCGCGGTGCTGCTGCCGTTGCCGGTATCCGGGCGGATCTTGAACCAGATCGAATACATCGCCGGCAGGAACACCAGCGTCAGGATCGTGCCGGCCAGGGTGCCGCCGATCAGCGTGTAGGCCAGCGTGCCCCAGAACACCGAGTGCGTGAGCGGGATGAACGCCAGGATCGCCGCCAGCGCGGTCAGGATCACCGGCCGGGCGCGCTGCACGGTGGCTTCCACCAGGGCATGGAACGGGTCCAGACCCTCGGCCTCGTTGTGGTGGATCTGCCCGATCAGGATCAGCGTGTTGCGCATCAGGATGCCCGACAACGCGATCAGGCCCACTAGCGCATTGATGCCGAAGGGTTGCTGGAACAGGATCAAGGTCGGCACCACACCGATCAGGCCCAGCGGGCTGGTCAGGAACACCATCACCATCGCCGAGATCGAGCGTACCTGCAGGATGATGATCAGCAAGGTGGCCGCCAGCATGATCGGGAACAGCGGCAGCATCGCGGTGGTCGCCTTGCCGGATTCCTCGATGGAACCCGCCTCCTTGATCTGATACCCGCTGGGCAGCTTTTCGATGATCGGCTGCAATTGCTTGGTGATCACGGCCGAGACATCCGGCGGCTGCAGCTGGTCGTCGACATCGCCACCCACGGTGATCGTCGGCACCCGATCGCGGCGCCGCATGATCGGCTCTTCCATCCGTACATCCACCTTGCCCACCTGCGCCAACGGCACGCGCTGGCCATTGGCGCCGGCCAGGGTGAAGTCGGCGATGCGCGCCGGATCGAAGCGCGTGTCGCCGGCCGAACGCGCCATTACCTGCACGCTGCGGATATCTTCGCGCACCAGCGTGACCGGCACGCCACTGAGCAGGAACTGCAGTTGCTGGGCCACGGCGGTCGAGGTCAGCCCCACTGCCTGCAGGCGGTCCTGGTCCAGGGTGAAATGCAGCGTGGGGGTGCGCGTGCCCGAGTCGGTGTTGACGGTACGCAGCATCGGGCTGTCCTGCATCACCTGCCTGACCTGCGCGGCGATGCCACGCAACACCTGCGGGTCCGGCCCGCTGACCCGGTACGCCACCGGGAACTGCGAGTACGGGCCGAAGGTGAGCTGGGTGACACGCACGCGTGCTTCGGATGCGAGGCCTTCGGAAATGGCCTTGCGCAAACGCAGCTTCAATGCATCGCGCTGGTGCTGGTCATCGGTACGGATCACGATCTTGGCAAACGAGGGGTCCGGCAACTCCGGGCCCATGGCCAGGAAGAAGCGCGGCGCGCCCTGCCCGATGTAGGCGGTGACGATCTTGGCTTCGTCCTGCCTGGCGAGCCAGGCTTCGACCTTGGCAGTGGCCGCGCTGGTCTGGTTGATCGAGGTTCCGTACGGCATCTGCACTTCGACCAGGACTTCGGGGCGATCGGAGATCGGGAAGAATTGCTTCTTGACGATGCCCATGCCAACGATCGCGAGCACGAACAGCCCCACCACCGAGCCGGCCACCAGCCATTTGCGCGCGATGACGCGCCCCAGCGCAGCGCGGAAGCGGTTGTAGCGCGGCGTGTCGTACATCGCGGCGTGGCCGCCTTCGATCTTCTTCAGGTCCGGCAGCAGCTTGACGCCCAGATAAGGCGTGAACACCACCGCCACCACCCACGACACGATCAACGCAATGCCCACGATCCAGAACATGTTGCTGGTGTATTCGCCGGCGGTGGAGGCGGCAAAGCCGTTCGGCATGAAGCCGACCGCGGTCACCAGCGTGCCGGACAGCATCGGCGCGGCGGTATGGCTCCACGCATACGCCGATGCGGCGACGCGGCTGTAGCCTTCCTCCATCTTCACCACCATCATCTCGATGGCGATGATGGCATCGTCCACCAACAGGCCCAGCGCCAGGATCAACGACCCCAGCGTGATGCGGTCGAAGTTCTTGCCGGTGGCCAGCATCACCACGAACACCGCCGCCAGCGTCAACGGCACCGCCGCCGCCACCACGATCCCCACGCGCCAGCCCATGCTGACGAAGCACACCAGCATCACCACCAGCAATGCGACGAAGAACTTGGTCATGAACTCGCCGACCGATGCGTCGATGTTGACCGCCTGGTCGGTGACCTTGCTCAGGGTCATGCCCAGCGGCAGCTCGGCATTGATCGCGCTGACTTCGCTGTCCAGCGACTTGCCCAGATCCAGCCCGTTCCAGCCATCGCGCATGATGATGCCCAGCAACAACGCCGGCTCGCCGCCGCTGCGGATCATGAAGGTGGACGGATCCTCGTAGCCGCGCTTGACCGTGGCGATATCCGACAGCTTCAGGGTGCGGCCCTGCACCACCAGCGGGGTGTCGCGAATCTTCTGCAGGCTGTCGAGCGCACCATCCAGGCGAATGAACACCTGCGGCCCGCGCGTTTCCACCGAACCTGCCGCATTCAAGGCGTTCTGCGCATTGAGCGCGGCAAACACGTCCTGCGGGCTGATGCCCAACGTGGCCAGGCGCTCGTGCGAGAACTCGACAAAGATGCGCTCGGGCTGTTCGCCGATGATGTTGACCTTCTTGACGCCCGGCACATGCAACATGCGTTGGCGCAGGGTCTCGGCATCGCGCGCGAGCAGGCGTTGCGGCTCGCCCTTGGCCTTGAGGGCGAACAGCGCGAAGGTGACGTCCGCATATTCGTCGTTGACCATCGGCCCGATCACGCCGGCCGGCAGGTTGCCGACTTCGTCGCCCACCTTCTTGCGTGCCTGGTAGAACTGCTCCTGCACCTGGCTGGGTGGCGTGCTGTCCAGCAAGGTCAAGGTGGTGAACGCGAGGCCGGGGCGCGTATAGGTTTCGCTGCGGTCGTACCAGCGCAGTTCCTGCAGGCGCTTTTCGAGTTTCTCGGCCACCTGGTCCTGCATTTCCTGCGGCGTGGCACCCGGCCAGGCAGTCACGATGGTCATCACCTTGACGGTGAAGGCCGGGTCTTCGGCGCGGCCCAGCTTGAGAAATGCGACCAGGCCGGCCAACGAAATCAGGAAGATCAAAAACAGCGTGATCGAGCGCTCGCGTACCGCCAGTGCCGAGAGATTGAATCGGCCCTCGCTCACGGCTGCGCTCCTGCCGCGGACGCGGTTTTGGCGCCGGTCGCGCTGCCATTGGCAGGCGCGATCGTGTTGGCGACCCGCACCCGCTCGCCGTCGCGCAACAGGTGCGCGCCCAGCGCCACGATGCGCTCGCCACGCCCCAGCTTGCCGGCGACATTGGCATGGTCATCGTCCAGGCCCAGCACGGTCACCGGCCGCCAGCTCACCCGGGTCGGGTTGCCGGCGATGACCCACACGCCGGGCCCCTTGCCGGCATCGAATAACGCGGCCAGCGGCACCTGCAGGCCGGCCTGGGTGCCGGTGGCGGTGCCGGCAGGCACGCGGACGCTGACGGTGGTGCCCAGCGGTGCCTGCGCCAGCGCGCCGTTGAGCACGTACCGCGCCTCGAAGGTGCGGGTGAGCCGGTCTGCGCTCTCGGAAAGCTGGCGCAAGGTGGCCGGCACGCTGACCGCGGCGTTGCCGAACAAGGTGGCCTGGGCCACCGAGCCAACCTGCGGGCGCAGGGTTTCCGGCAACTGGATCACCGCCTCGCGCGGCCCGGCATGCGCCAGGCGCACCACCGGCTGCCCGGCAGCAACCACCTGGCCCGGCTCGACCAGGGTCTCCATCACCACGCCGTCGGCATCGGCCATCAGGTCGGTATAGCGATTGGCATTGCGCGCCACATCGGCCTGGGCCTGGGCGGCGCTCAGCTGCGCCCTGGCCGCATCGGCGGCCGCCTTGATCTGGTCGTAGGCCGAGGCGGAGATGGCGCCGGTGCCGCGCAGGTCGCGATAACGGGCTTCATCTTCGGCGGTCTGCAGGGCACGGGCGCGGGCAGCGGCCACCGCATCCTGCTGCGCACGCGCGGCCAGTTGCAGGTCCACCGGGTCGATGCGCATCAGCGGCTGCCCACGCTTGACGCGCTGGCCGGCATCGACCAGCCGCTCGGATACCTTGCCGGCGACGCGGAAGCCCAGGTCGCTCTGCACCCGCGCGGCGACGGTGCCGGAGAAACTGCGCGCGCCTGCGTCGGCGTACGCGACAGTGGCCACCCGGACCAGCGGCGCGGCGGTCCGCGGGTCAGCAGGCGCATTGCCTCCGCAGGCGCTCAGCGCCAGCGGCAGAACACACAGTAGGGCGAAGGGAATCGGGAGGCGCGGCAGCATGGTCGTCTCAAAGCGAGCTGTTGATGGCTCGCATCTTGAGACTTGTGACCAAATCAGTCAATAGTCACAAACGAACTAGGGCGCCAGACTGCGCAGTACCAGACTCGACAACAGCGCCGGGACCTCTTCGGCGTACTCCAGGCTGTGCTGCAGCAGCAGCGGATTGATGTATGGCCGCATCACCAGGTAGATCGCCCGGCTCGCCTCGTCCAGCGGCGTCTTTCGCTCGAAGTCACCACTCAGGCGCCCCTCCACCAGAATCTCCTGCAGCAGCGCCTGCAGCTGCGCTTCGTAGACGAGGACCGTGGGCCACCGCTCGATCGAGGCAGAGGTAGCAATCTCGTACAGCTTCGGTCCGCGTGCGTGCAGGCGCAGGCTTTCGTTGACCACCACCTTGAAAAGACTGCGTAATTTCTCCTGCGGTGTCGCTGCCTGGGCAACGGCCGCGGCCGTCTCGAGCTTGATTTCCTGCAGGCACTGGCCACAGATGACTTCGCCGATGGCCTGCTTTGAGGCGAAGAACTTGTAGATGTAGGCCTTGGAGAACCCAATCTCCTTTGCCAGATCGGACACGGCGGTCTTTTCGTAGCCATAGCGACTGAAGTGGTCGGCTGCTGCGGCCACGATCTGGTCGCGCACGTCGTGATCGACCGGGCCCCGGCCCGCAACTGGGTAACTGGATGCTTTGTTCATTTGGACAGCTTAGCGCTGTCGTCCCCGACTTACAAAAGTGACCATTTCGTATTACAGTCACTCACCGTTTCGCCACTTTGGTCTCCTCATGCCACTCCGCACCCTTGCAGCGCTTATTGCCGCCAGCCTCGCCGCAGGTTGTGCGGTCGGCCCCGATTACGCCCGCCCGGACGCGCCCGTGCCGAATCGCTACCTTGGTCAGGCCGCCGTGGCTGAACGCCAGGCCACCGTGCAGGCCGACCTGGCCACCTGGTGGACCGGCTTCAACGACCCGGACCTGAGCCGCTACGTCACCCAGGCGCTGGCGCAGAACCTGGACCTGGCCCAGGCCACCGCACGCGTCACCCAGGCCCGCGCCGGGCTGACCGCCGCCACCGCCGCGCTGCTGCCTTCGGGCAACATCAGCGGCAACGCGGCCCGCGCCTACCAGTCGCTGGAAACGCCGCTTGGCCAGGTGCTCAGCAGCACGCCCAACTTCGACCGCTATGCCAGCACCTACGAAGCCAACCTGGGCGCGAGCTGGGAACTGGATCTGTTCGGCGGCCTGCGTCGCGGGCGCCAGGCCGCCCTGGCCGACTACCAGGCCAGCGAAGCCGGTGCCGCCGCCACCCGCCTGGCGGTGGCGGCGCAGACCGCCGATATCTACATCAGCATCCGCGGCCTGCAGGCCCGGCTGGAGGTGGCCCAGCGCCAGGTCGCCACCCAGCAGGGGCTGGTGTCGATGGTGACGCTGCTGCATGGCAAGGGACTGGCGCCCGAGCTGCAACTCCACCAGGCGCAAGGCGCGCTTGCGCAGGCGCAGGCGTCGGTGCCCGGCATCGAAAGTGGCCTGGTCGCGGCGATGAACGCCCTGGACGTGATGTTGGGTGTGCCGCCCGGCACGCACCGCGCGGAACTGGCCGCCACCAAGCCGATTCCGCTTGCACCGCAGATCGCCGAGACAGGCACGCCCGGCGACCTGCTGCGCCGCCGCCCCGATCTGATCGCCGCCGAACGCAGGCTGGCAGCGTCGAACGCGCGCATCGGCGTGGCGATGAGCGAGTACTACCCCAAGTTCTCGCTCAGCGGCCTGCTCGGCAGCGCCACGGCCATCTCCGGCGGCAACCTGTTCACCGGCGATGCCGCGCAGTCGTCCGGTGTGCTGGGGCTGCGCTGGCGGCTGTTCGACTTCGGCCGCATCAATGCGCAGATCGCCCAGGCCAAGGGTCAGGAAGCCGAGCAACTGGCGGCGTATCGCCTGGCGGTCCTGCGCGCCACCGAGGACGTCGAAAATGCATTCACCGCGCTGGTCAAGCGCGAGCAGCAGGCCGCGGTGCTGTCGCAGGGAGTGGAGGCGCTCGGCAAGGCGCGTGGCGCCTCGGCCCTGGCCTATGAGAAAGGCGCGGTCAGCCTGATCGAAGTGCTGAATGCCGACGACACGCTGCTGCGCGCGTCCGATGCGCAGGTGCAGGCGCGCACGGATGCAGCGCGCAGCGCAGTGGCCACCTTCAGGGCGCTGGGCGGAGGCTGGCAATCCAGCGCCGCCGAGGCGGTGGCAGTACAGCAGTCGTCACCGCGGTGACGTGACCCAGGCAAGACCCGAGCATTGCATGCTCGGGTCTTGCCCGACCGCTGCAGGCCGCAGGGCAACGCGATGGCGCTGCACTGCAGCCTGCAGCCGTCACGGTGCAGCGCGCTCAATCGGCGTGGAAGCGGATGCCTTGATTGATCGTGCATTGATACGCCAGCACCGGCCCACGTTGCTGCAGGCCCGGCAGGTCGTACATGTAGGTGGTGAAACGCACGCTGCCATCCGGGCGCAGTTGGTAGCGCATGAACTGCTGGATCGGCTTGCCGTCGTTGGCCACGGTGAAGTGCGAACCGGAGAACGCGGCGGTGCCGTCTTCGGTGATGCGGTACGCGTCGATATGGCGGCCGCCACGGGTCTGCGTGACGGGCGTGCCTTCTTCGGGTGTGCAGCGGCCAAGGTCGGTGGTCAGGCTGACGTCGTAGCCGGATTCCAGGGCTGCGAGCACTTCAGCACGGGTATTGAGCGATTCGCTGGCCCAGGCGGGCAGCGCACAGGCGCACAGCGTGGCGAGCAAGGTGGCGGGAGCAAGACGGGGCATGGCGAACTCCAGGCGGACGGGGGAATCAAATGCCCTGGACGGTCATCGGCCCAGGGCGATCAACATGACCTAGTCCTGTCTGCACCGCTGCGCTGCGCTACGCATCACGCGGCATGATTGCGCTGTTTGGCGAAGTCCGCACGCGATTGCCGGATGCGGGCTATGCCCGTGCGCGCAGAGGCTGCTTGCAGCGTGATCGGGCGTCTTCCGCGCCGGAAAAAAATGACAGGGGAAAGACGGCACACGGCAGACGGTATGCGCATCACGCAAGTGTCCGATGCACGCGTAACGCGCTGCGCGGGGTGCCGGTCACGCCCCAGTCGCGGCCAGGTCCGCTCCTACGGCTGGCGCGTCGACCGGAATGACCGTTTTCAGAGAATGCTCTAACCACACGAGGCTGCGCGCGTACCCTCATCCGGCGCGGGCGCGTCACCTTCTCCCGATGGGAGAAGGGCTGGAACCCGCGATCGTCGAAGCTTCAACGCCCGGCCGTCCGTAAAAACGTCGGAATGAACGCACATCTCGCTACAAACGCCCATTGACCTCGCGCGGCACCTGTTCCGGCTCTGGCTGTAACGCCGGCATCGCCCCCAGCAACAGACGTTCTGCCAGGGCGCGCGTGGCCACGCGCAACTCCGGCACGGCGGTGATTTCCCAGTAACGCCCGCGCAACAGCGGGCCCACGCAATACAGCCCCGGCACGATCTGCCCGGCACCGTCGCGCACGCGCAGTTGCGCATCGGTGTCCACGCCCAGGCCCAGCGGGTCGGCACGCAGCAGCCCGGCTTCGCGCATGCCGGCGATCAGCGGGTCACTGGTGCGGTCGATATCGGTATCCAACCCTGTGGCGCGGATCACCGCATCGTAATGAGCGGTCTGCGCGTCGGCCGATCCACGCGGGCGGATCACTGCCTCCACACCATCGGGCACCCAACGCGCACGCAGCAGCCGCGCTGCAACGATCTGCAGCTGCCCCGATTCCTGCAATTGCGCCAGCTGTTCCGCCGCGCCCGGCGCAACCCGATGCCGCGCCACTTCCCAATACGGGCGCAAATGGCGCAGGAAACGCGCACGCTGCGGCAGCTCCAGCCGCTGCCACAGCGGTTGCAGATGCGGGCGCAAGGCATCCACCACACGTCGCCAGTCGTCGACCACGGCGCTCAGTTGGCGCACGCCGCGCAGCAGGCCGCGCAGGTCGGCATCCTTGAGTGCGCGCTGCAGATGCGGCGGCAACTCCAGCGCCGCGCCCGGCTGGCGCAGATGCGCCTGCGGCGCCAGGCCGCGCCGCGAAATCGCCAGCAGGCGACCGCGATGCCCGCGCGTGTGCAGGGTCAATGCCACGTCCACCATGGTCAGCCCGGTGCCGACGATCAGCACGTCGTCGTCCGGCGCCAGGCGCGCCAGGGCATCGCCCTGCCACGGCCAGCCGATATAGCGCGGATGCACGCTCAGCCGAGGGCCGATGCCGGCCAGCGCCTGCGGCTGTAATGCGCCCACCGCCAGCACCACCCGGTCGCTGTGGAAGGCGTCACCATTGGCCAGGAATACGCGGAAGCCCTGGCGTGCACGCTCCACTGCTACCGCTTCCTGCGACAGCCGCACGATCGACGCCTGCGCGCCACTGACCGCGGTATCCAGCTCGCTGCGCAGATAATCGCCATATGCAAGCCGCGGCAGGAATTCCAGCCGCCCGCTATCGCCCAGGTGCAAGGTGTCGGCGAAGGCGCCTGGCGCCTGCGCATCAATTCCC
The DNA here is from genome assembly GCF_003993495.1 of Xanthomonas sp. BRIP62418. Lineage (NCBI taxonomy): Bacteria > Pseudomonadati > Pseudomonadota > Gammaproteobacteria > Lysobacterales > Lysobacteraceae > Xanthomonas > Xanthomonas sp. BRIP62418. The sequence goes on along the minus strand of NZ_QEZG01000039.1, from coordinate 50,313 downwards.
AGGTCCTTGGCGCGCACGTTGAGCAGGTGCTCCGGCCGTGCGGCGCCATAGGCGATGCCGCTGCCGAAGGTATCGGCCACGCCGACCAGGGTGATGCGCACCTGCGCATCGGCCGTCTGCGCCAGTGCACGGACCAGCGCGGTGCCGCAAAAGCCGGCACCGATGACGGTGATATGGGTTTCCATGTGCAACTCCCACTGAATGACCCGCACGTTTTGCCCGCAGCGCGATGCAAGCGTGTAAACAAATGGTTAGCAGCGAGCAACCGAAAACGCATGAGCTGATCATGCTTGGTGATGAGGCTTGCGTCGCAAGCTGCGCGCACACCGTATTGCACGCAGATGACAGCGCACGCGACCGCAGACAGGTGCTGGTGCATGGCTTCCAAGCTGGCGCGTAGCGCAGTGCTGCGCACCGCCATTAGGGTGACTGACAAAACGTAGCGAGCAATCGCTCGGGGCGTGTGGACGACGCGCTCAAAACCTGAGTGTACGCGTGGCACATGGCAATTCCGGGCGCCGGCCGCGTGCGCCTGGGGATGAGCGCAGTAGATCGCCAGCCCGCTATGCGCGCTGGCCAGCGCCTCGTTGGCAGAAGCGGTGGAAGAGTGGAACGGACAGCAGACATTGCGATGATGCATTCAACACTGCAACGGCACCGGGCACCGCGTCATGACCGGGCTGCTCGATAATATCGGTTTCCGATCGAGTGTCCGCCATGTCCATTTCCGCAGCACCCACGCAAATCTCGCCGTGCAATCAACGCGTGCTGATCGCAGGCGGCAGCCGTGGCATCGGCCTGGCCATTGCCGACGCGTTCGTGCGCAACGGCGCGCAGGTCTCGCTGTGCGCACGCAATGCCGATGGCCTGGCACAGGCCGCACAGGTGTTGGCACCACATGGCACGCCGGTCCACACCTTCGCCTGCGACCTGTCAGACGCTGCGCAGATCGAGGCTTATGTGCAGGCCGCAGCACAGGCGCTGGATGGCCTGGATGTGGTGATCAACAACGCCTCCGGTTATGGGCATGGCAACGACGATGCCAGTTGGCAGGCCGGCCTGGAGATCGACCTGATGGCCGCAGTGCGCTGCAATCGCGCCGCGCTGCCGTACCTGCGCAACAGCGCTGCGGCGGTGATCCTCAACATCAGCTCGATCAATGCGCAGCGCCCCACGCCACGCGCAATCGCCTATTCCACCGCCAAGGCGGCACTCAATTACTACACCACCACGCTGGCCGCCGACCTCGCGCGCGAGCGCATCCGCGTCAACGCGATCGCGCCCGGTTCGATCGAGTTTCCCGACGGGCTATGGGCGCGGCGTCGCGACGCAGAGCCGGACCTGTATGCACGCATCCGCGACAGCATCCCATTCGGCGGGTTCGGGCAGGTGCAGCACATCGCCGATGCGGCGTTGTTTCTCGCCTCGCCGCAGGCACGCTGGATCACCGGGCAGGTGCTGGCGGTGGATGGCGGGCAGTCGTTGGGGGTGTGAGTGGGGATGTTTGCGCTGGCGAAGATGCCGATCCGCCGCGTGGACCCGTAGGAACGTGCCTGCGCGCAACGGAGCTTTATCGGTAACGCCGCGTCGCGCGCAGGCACGCTCCTACGACACAGCTGGCAGCCCGTCCGATTTCCGCGGCACCCTCGCAGCTATGGGCGAGCCCTGGCGGTGGACGGTTTGGCAGTCGCTGGGGTGTAGGCAAGGTATTTGTAATGGCGAAAACGCCGATCCGCTACGCGCGCATTTGTAGGAGCGCGGCGCGCGATGAGGCTTTACCGGTAACGCCTCATCGCACGCCAGCGCGCTCCTACTACACGGCGGACAGCCAGTCCTATGTCCTCGGCACCCTCGCGACTATAGGCAGGTGCTGGCGGTGGATGGCGGGCAGTCATTGAGGGTGTGAGTGGGGATGTTCGCTGGCGAAGATGCCGATCCGCTGCGTGGACCCGTAGGAGCGTGCCCGCGCGCGACGGAGCTTTATCGGTAACGCCCCGTCGCGCGCCAGCGCGCTCCTACGACACGGCGGCTTCTCACCTCTATCCGACCGACTGCCTCGCGACGAGGCGATGAGACAGCGTTAGTCAGCCAGCTCCGCCGCCTCGACACTGTGCTCGCCACGCGCCGGTGCCAGCGCGGCGCCCACCATGGCGGCGGCGATGCGTTCGGCCGGGTTGAGGCGGAAGCGGCGTGGCAGCAGCGGACCGAGCGCGCCCAGCACGAGGCTGCCGATGTGTTCGCCGGTGCGCCGCTGCTCACGTTCGCCGCCGATCAGCCCCGGGCGTACGAAGGTGAGCGAGGGGAAGCCGACCGCGCGCAGGTCACGTTCCAGCTCGCCCTTGACGCGGTTGTAGAAGATGCGCGAGTGCGCATCGGCACCGGCGGCCGAATTCAGCACGAATACCGAGGTGCCCTGCGCGCAGGCCGCGCGTGCCAGCGCCATCGGATAATCATGGTCGATGCGGTAGAAGGCCTCGCGCGAGCCGGCCTGTTTCATCGTGCTGCCCAGGGCGCAGATGGCCGCTTCCATGCGCGGTGCGGTCCAGTGGTCCAGGCGATCGAAATCGATCACCTGGTTGCGCAGCTTGGGGTGGATCTGGGACAACGGCCGGCGCGTGATCGCCACCACGCCGGTACAGCGCGCATCGGCCAGGAGTTGTTGCAGGACATGTCTACCGACCAGACCGGTGGCCCCTGCCAGCAACACATCCATCAGATCACCCCCGCCATCAGCGCGCGCCCTCGGAGACGATGCGCGCGCTGCTGGCGATGCGATCGCGCTCCACTGCGAGCAAGGTCAGCGAGTGCGCCGGGGCCTTCCATTCGCTGCCGCCGGCCACCACGCGGCCGCCGTGGCGCGCGGTGTCGACCAGCACGCGCCAGTGCTCGTCATGCATCGCCGGCAGCGTGAACGACACGCTGGTGGAGGCGGCATTGATCAGCATCAGCAAGGTCACGTTGGCGGCGATCTCGCGCAGGCCGGTGGTCGGCGAGCGGCCATCCAGCCGCAGCATCAGCGCGCGCGCTTCCGGGTCGTGCCAGCTGGCTTCGTCCATCTCGTGGCCGTCCGGTGCCAGCCAGGTGAGATCCTTCAAGCCCAGCGCTTCATCGAACTTGCCGTCGAAGAAGCGGGCGCGATGCAGCAGCGGATAACGCTGGCGGATACGGATCAACCGCCGCACGAATGCAGCCTGATCGGCAGCAGCGGCCTTGGTGGCAGCAGTCCAGTCGATCCAGGTCAGTTCGTTGTCCTGGCAATACGCGTTGTTGTTGCCGTTCTGGCTATGGCCGAACTCATCGCCGGCCAGCAGCATCGGCGTGCCTTGCGAAAGCAGCAACGTGGCCAGCAGGTTGCGCATCTGCTGACGGCGCAGCTGCTTGATGGCCGGGTCGTTGGTGTCGCCCTCGACACCGTAGTTGGCCGAGATATTGTGGTCGCTGCCGTCCCTGCCCTCTTCGCCGTTGGCGAAGTTGTGCTTGCCTTCGTAGCTGACCAGATCGCGCAGGGTGAAGCCATCGTGCGCGGTGACGAAATTGACCGATGCAGTGGGGCGACGCCCGCTGTGGTTGAACAGGTCCGCCGATCCGGTCAGGCGCGTGGCCAGTTCGGCCAGCTGGCCGCCGTCGCCACGCCAGAACGCGCGCACATTGTCGCGGAACTTGTCGTTCCACTCCACCCAGCCCGGCGGGAAATTGCCCACCTGGTAACCGCCTGGACCGATATCCCAGGGCTCGGCGATCAGCTTGGTCTGGCTCAGCACCGGATCCTGGCGCACCGCATCGAGAAAGCTGCCCGATGGATCGAAGCCGTAGCGCTCGCGCCCGAGGATGGTGGCAAGGTCGAAGCGGAAGCCATCGACATGCATTTCCTGCACCCAGTAACGCAGCGAGTCCATCACCATGCGCAGCGCGCCGACATTGGTCAGGTCGAAGGTGTTCCCGGTGCCGGTGTCGTTGATGTAGAAGCGGCGATCGTCGGCCAGGCGGTAGTAGCTGGCGTTGTCGATGCCCTTGAACGACAGCGTCGGCCCCAGCTCGTTGCCTTCGGCGGTGTGGTTGTAGACCACGTCCAGCAGCACTTCCAGCCCGGCGTGATGCAGCCGCGCCACCATCTGCTTGAACTCGGCCACGGTGCGCGTGGACATGTAGCGCGCCTGTGGGGCAAAGAACCCCAGGGTGTTGTAGCCCCAGTAGTTGCGCAGGCCTTTTTCCAGCAGGTATTGATCGTCGACGAAGGCGTGCACGGGCAGCAGTTCCACTGCGGTGACGCCGAGTGAGCTGATGTGGTCGATCAGCTCGTCGGTCTTCAGGGCCGAGAAGGTGCCGCGATTTTCCGGCGGCACCGACGGGTGCAGCATGCTCAGCCCACGCACGTGCGCCTCGTAGATCACCGTGCGGTTCCACGGCGTCTGCGGCGGGCGGTCCTGGCCCCAGGTGAAGGCCGGGTCGATCACCGCGGACTTGGGCATGAACGCGGCACTGTCGCGGCGATCGAAGCTCAGATCCTTGTCGCGGTGGCCAATGGTGTAGCCGAAAAGGTGCGGCGCCCATTTGAGCTCGCCGACGATCTGCTTGGCATACGGGTCCAGCAGCAGCTTGTTGTGGTTGAAGCGATGTCCGGCATCGGGCGCATAGGGTCCATGCACGCGATAGCCGTACAGCTGGCCGGGGCGTGCGTCGGGCAGATAGCCGTGCCAGACCTCGTCGGTATATTCGGGCAGCGCCAGGCGCTCCTGCTCGCGGCCACGCTCGTCAAACAGGCACAGCTCCACCCGGGTGGCGTTGCGCGAATACAGCGCGAAATTGACCCCCAGGCCATCCCAGGTGGCGCCGAGCGGGTTGGGACGGCCTTCGCGGATGCGCGAGCGCTGAGTGAACTTGCGGGTGGCCATCGGTAACTCCTGAGAACGGTGAACTCAAAACGCTGAGCGAATGCGGCTGCCTGCGTGCGTGTGCACGCTCACCCTGACATGGCGCAGCCTGCAGGGTGAACCATGCAGGGTGACAGAGTGACCGTTACTGGCGTGCACTCGCCGGCGGGCCGGCCTGCTCGGCGGCGCGCTCTTCGGCATCCACCAGGCGCTCGGCCATGGCCCAGTGCCGATCTGCGTGGCCGTCCGGGCGGCCTTCGGCCTCCCAGATCTCCTGTGCCAACTGGCGAAGCCGCGCCTGCCGTTCCGTGTCGTTCATTGCGTACGTTCTCTTAGGGGGTCAACAACACTGCCACTGGCGCACGTGCAAACAGCGTGGATATCGTCACGCGGCCGCCTTGCGGCTGCACCGTGCTGCCATCGAGCACATTACGGTAACTGGCCTGCGGCAATGCCAACGCCGCCTGACCCCAGCTGGCCAGCGGCACCAGCAGCGGCAGATCGCCATCGCCCACGTTGCCGGCACCCAGCCGCGTGACTGCCACCACCAGCGACTGCCCGCGGTACTGGCGGCGGAACGCCAGCACCTGCGCATCGCCGCTGCCGGTCACGGTCAGGGGCTGGTAGTCGCCCTTGGCGAACAGCGCCGGATGTTCGGCCCGCAACTGCAGCAGCAGTGCGGTCAGACGTGCCTTGACCGCACCATCGCGCCAGCTGCGCAGCAGCGTGTTCCAGTCGCGTGCCTGCGCCAGCCACTGCTGGCGCTGCGCGTAGTCGACCGGGCGGCGGTTGTCCGGGTCCACCAGCGACAGATCCCAGCTTTCGGTGCCCTGGTACAGGTCGGGCACGCCCGGCACGGTCAGGCGCAACGTGGTCTGCACCAGCGCGTTGCGCGCACCGGCCGCGGCGATGTGGTTGCTGGCGCGCAGCAGCGCCCGCCGCAGCGGCAACCCGGCGCGGCTGCACAGCACCTGCTCCACGGTGGCCTGCACGGCCTGTTCGTAGGCCGGCGAGCCGTCGGTCCAGCTGGTGTGCAGCTTGGCCTCGCGCACGGCCTTGAGCAGCCACTGCGCAATGCGCTCGGCGTACTCGGCCAGCGGCTCGGTCTGGTCGGCACCCAGGCCGATCGGCCAGGCGGCCACCAGGGTCTGCCAGAGCATCTGCTGGTCGCCGCCGGCCAGTGCCGGTGCCTCCAGCGTCTCGGCCAAGGCATCGAACCGGGTGCTCTGCTCGATCCACCAACGCGGTTGCTCGGACAGCACCGCCAGCCGCATGCGCAGGTCTTCGCCGCGCTTGTGGTCGTGCGTGGCGGTGGCCAGCAACGCGCGCGGGAAGTGCTTGGCGCGTTCGAGATTCTGCGCGTGGAACTCGGCCGCCTCGTTGGCGAAGTGGGTCGGATGGCTGCCGACCTCGTTGCGCGACAGCAGCACGCCATGCCGGTAGAACGCGGTGTCTTCCACCGACTTGGCATTGAGCGGTGCGGACAACTGCTCCACGCGACGACGCAGGATGCGCCGCAGGGCGACCTGCGCGCGGTCGGCGCCGGCATCGTCGAGCAGCCAGCGTTCGATCGCATCGACGGCCGCAACGATGGACTCCGGCATGCCCTCGCGCGCACGCGCGGCGGTGGCGCGCAGGCGCTCGGCTTCGCTGCCGGTCACGCCCTTGGCACCGGCATAGGTGCGGTACACCGGGAACCAGCGCAGCAACACGCACAGGCCGCGCGCCAGCATCTGCGGGCTGAACTCGCGCGTGGGCGGGTCCAGCCGCGCCAATGCCGACAACGCACCGACGGCGCGATTGAATTCGGTCTGCAGCGGGCCACGCAGGATCTCGTCGCGGGCGGCGCGTTCTTCCTGTGCGAAGTCGCCACTGCGCCCGCTCACCTTCTGCCAGGCACGCGCCAGCGGCTTGAAGCCGCCCGCGTCATGCAGCACGCCGCCGACCTGGTCCATGAAGTCGTAGCCGGTGGTGCCATCGCAGGGCCAGTCGGCCGGCAGGTGCTCGCCGGGCGCCAGGATCTTTTCCAGATACAGGCCCAGCGTGCCGGGCTTGAGGCCACGGGTGCGGCCAGCCGCATCCAGCCGGCTGCGCAGCTTGCGCACATAGCCGGTGGGATCGGTCAGCCCGTCCACATGGTCGATGCGCAGGCCGTCCAGATGGCCCTCGGCCACCAGCCGCAGCGGCAGCGCATGCACCGCGTCGAACACCGCCGGCAGCTCCACCCGCAATGCCACCAGCGAGGTGATGTCGAAGAAGCGACGGTAGTTGAGCATGTCGTTGCCCACGCGCCACCAGTTCAGGCGGTACGGCTGGCGTTCGATCAGCTTGTGCAGACGGCCATCGCCGCGCTTGGCGCCATCGTTGTAGTCGCGCAGCCATTGCGCACGCGCGGCCTTTTCCGGCACCTCCAGCGTCTGCGGACGGATCGGGTACCGCTGGTCGTAGTGCGCCAGTGCCGCGCTGCCGTCGTCCTCGACCACCAGGGTGATCAGGCCTTCGGCAAGTGCGGTGGCATACGGGCGATCCAGCACTGCCAGCCACAACTTGCCGTCGCGCCCCGGCGCGCGCCAGTCGATGTCGAACCAGTCGGCATGCTTGGCACTGCGGCCGTTGCGCAGCACATCCCACCACCACGCGTTGTCCGCATGCGTGGCCATGTGGTTGGGCACGATGTCGGCGATCAGGCCCATGCCGTGCTCGCGCGCGGCCTGCGACAGGGCGATGAGCGCGTCTTCGCCGCCGAGCTCGGGATTGACCACGGTCGGGTCTATATTGTCGTAGCCGTGCGTGGAGCCGGGCACTGCGGTGCCGATCGGCGACAGGTACAGATGGCTGATGCCCAGCCCGGCGTAGTACGGCACCTGGGCGAGCGCATCGTGCAGGGTGAAGCCGACATGCAGCTGCAGGCGGGCGGTGGCGCGAAGCTCGATCATGGATGCGGTTCCGAAACGGCCGCGACGCGACGCGCCTCGGCAAAGCCCTGCAGCGCCGTACTCAGGCGCGCATGCGGCAAGGGATCGGGGAGGCGTCGACGCCAGTTGGGATGGACCTCGACGGTACCCGGCAGATTGGGTTGTTCTTCCAGCGCCAGCGCATCTTCCACCGGCAGCAGGGCCAGTGGCGACACGCTGGTGGCGGTGAAGCGCAGCGCGCCCAGCAGCGGGTCGTCCGTAGCGCTGAGCCCCGTGTGTTCGACCGCCGCGTCCAGGCGTGCCACATCCTGGATGCGGGCCGCGGCATCGTCCTTGGCCTGCGCGGGCTGGATCAGGTCCAGCCTGCGCCGCCAGTCGATATCACGGCCTTCGCGCCAGCCGGTCAGCGTCGGCAGATCGTGCGTGGTGGTGGTGGCCAATGCGTCCGGCCGCCACAACGCCGGCGAGACGAAGGCGCCGTCGTCGTCGCGGGTGAACATCAACACATCGATGCCCATCACTCCGCGCCGCGACAGTTCCTCGCGGATGCCGGGCGGCACCACGCCGAGGTCTTCGCCGATCACGATCGCCCGGTGCCGCCACGATTCCAGCGCGAGCAGATTGAGCAGGTCGTGCAGCGGATAGGCCAGATACGCGCCTTCATTGGAGCTGGCCCCTTCGGGCACCACCCACAGCCGCATCAAGCCCAGAATATGGTCGATACGGATGCCGCCGCGGTCGCGCAGCACCGCGCGCAGCAGCGCGATGTATGGCGCATAGCCGCTGCGCCGCAACGCGGTGGGCGAATATGCGCCGATGCCCCAGTGCTGACCGTCGGCATTGAAGGCGTCCGGCGGCGCGCCCAGCACCAGGCCACGCAGCACGGTGTCGGCGGCCGCCGCGGCTTCGGCGCCATTGGGATCGAAGCCGACCGCCAGATCGGCGATCAACCCGATCTTCATGCCGCGCTCGTGTGCCTCGCGTTGCGCATCGGACCAGCTGCGCGCCGCCAGCCATTGCGTGAACACGTGCAGTTGCGGATCGCCATCGCCGAAATCCTGCGCGGCAAACCGCGCAAAGCCTTCCAGCGCCGCGCCGCCCTCGCTGCGGAAGGCGAGCAGATCGGGGTGATCGGCGGGCACGCGGGTGTACAGATGACGCAGCAACTGCCACTTGGCCTGCGCGGAGGCCGGCCAGTCGATCAGGGCGCTGTGGTGCAGCGTATCGAAGCGCTCGCGCAGTCCAGGCACCTCGTTGATCGCCTCCAGCGCGCGCTCGCCCAGCACGCGCACCGGCGCGGCATGCAGCGGATCCAGGAAGCGCCGGTCGCTGGGCGAATACGGGCTGTAGCCGCCGGTGACCGGGCGCGCGGCATGCACCGGGCTCAGCGCCAGCGCATCGGCACCGGCCAGTGCGGCATGCCGCACCCATTCCACCGTGCCCGCAGCATCGCCAATGCCGGCATCGTCGATGCTGCGCGCCGAATACACCTGCAACGCCATGCCCCAGGCACGCGGTGCCGGCAGGCCACAGGCATCGGCCACGCTGAAACAGCGTTGCGGGGCAACCGCGACCTGCTGGGTCAGGTTGCCGATCTGCAGCGTCCAGTAACCGAAACGCTGCGGCGCACGCACCTGGCCCTGCGCATCGGCACGCGCCGGCTCGCTGGCGCCGCTGTCGTCCACCCAACGGCCGCTGGCGTTGGCGGCAACCGACACCGGCAGCAACCCGGCCACCTGCACGGTCAGCAGCGGCGCCGGCTCGGTGGCTTGCGCCTTGCAGCGACGCAGGCTGTCTTCGCGTTGCGTGGCGGTGCCGGCAGGCAGTTCCAGCGCGGTGAGCACCGCATGCAGCGATGGCTCGGCCACCTGCCGCGGCTGGTCGCTGGCATCCACCCAGTCCACCATCACCCCGGCCGCACCGGCCAGCGCATGCAGATCGCTCCTGCTCAGATCGCGGGTACTCATGCGCGCGCCTCGTGCCAGGCGATGAAGCCATCGACCGGCAACTGCTGCGCGTCGGCGGCGACGTTTTCGGCATGCGCCACGCGTCCGCGCAGCGGCGGCATCGGCACCGCCGCGGCGCCCACGTTGAAGGCGACATGCCACAGCCCGTCGGGCAATTCCCAGCTGGCGATCACTGCACCGTCGGCCAGCACCTCGGCGCGCACCGCGCGCGCCTGTGCCAGCCCCGGGACCAGCCACTGGCGGCGTACGCCCAGCAGCGCGGTGAACCAGGCTGTCCACTGCACGCCGTCGCCGCGCGCGGCGTCTTCGATCGGCGCGCGCGAGGAGGCAAAGGTGTCGTGGCTGTTCGGATCGGGAATGGTGGCGCGCTGCGCTTCGTCGGCGAATGCGGCGAAATGCGCGAATTCGCGACGGCGCCCTTCGCGCACTGCATCGTCCAGCGGCGGGCCGAAGTCGGTGAAGAACAGGAACGGCTGCGTGGCGCCCCACGGCTCGCCCATGAAGAACAGCGGAATCATCGGCGTCAGCGTGGTCAGCGCTAGCGCAGCGCGCAGGCGTTGCGGCGAGACCAGCACGCTCAGCCGCTCGCCGCGCGCCCGGTTGCCGATCTGGTCGTGGTTCTGCGCGAAAACCACGAACTTGTGCGGCGGCAGCGCCCCGCTCGGCTCGCCGCGCACATGCCCGCGCGGGTCCGGCTCGCCCTGGTAGGCGAAGCCTTCGCCAAGCACGCGCGCCAGGTGCTCGGTGGGCTTGTCGGCGAAGGCGGCGTAATAGCCTTCGGCTTCGCCGGTCAGCAGCACATGCAGGGCGTTGTGGAAATCGTCGTCCCATTGCGCGGTGTAGCCGCGTTGCAGCTGCGAGGCCTGGTTGGCCTCGTTTTCCAGCACCAGGTGCACGTGGCGGCCGGCCGGCAGGCTGGCCTGCACGGTCTGCCGCAGGGTATCCAGGAACGCGTTCGGCGTGATCGCATGCACCGCGTCCAGGCGCAGGCCGTCAAAGCCGTATTCGTGCAGCCACATCAGCGCATTGTCGAGAAAGTAACGCTGCACCTGCGGCTTGCGGAAATCGATCGCCGCGCCCCACGGAGTGGGCTTGTCCTCGTTGAAGAACGGGGCGGCATAGCTGTGCAGATAATTGCCGTCCGGGCCGAAGTGGTTGTAGACCACATCCAGCAACACCATCAGGCCGTGTCCGTGCGCGGCGTCGATCAGCGCCTTCAATTGGTCCGGCGTGCCATAGGCTTCCACCGGCGCGTACGGCAGCACGCCGTCGTAGCCCCAGTTGTGCGCGCCCGGGAATGCGCTCAGCGGCATCAGCTCGATCGCGGTGATGCCCATCGCCGCCAGCTGCGGCAATTGCGCCTGCACGCCGGCATAGCCGCCGCAGGTGCCGACATGCAGTTCGTAGATCACCGCCTCGTCCCACGGCCGTCCCTGCCACTGGGTGTTCTGCCAGGCGTAGCCATCGGTTGGCTGCACGGCGCTGGGGCCATGCACGCCCTCGGGCTGCCAGCGCGAGGCCGGATCCGGCACCGGTTCGCCACCATCGACGCTGTAGCGATAGCGCGCATCCGCCGCGCAGTCCATCGCCGCACTGAAGAAGCCATCCTGCGCGGCCTGCAACGCGACGCGGGCGCCGTCGTCGAAGACCACCTCCACGCTCCTGGCATCCGGTGCCCAGAGCGCGAAGCGCACCTGTCCCTCACCCGCTGGCCATGCGCCCCATGCCGGCGTGGTGTCATTGCGCTCGTTCATTGCTATTTCTCCGCTTGCAGATAGATCGTGGCCAGCGGCGGTAGGGTCAGGCGCAGGCGTTGTGCGTGCCCGTGCATGCCCATCGGCTCGGTCGCCAGGCGACCGCTGTTGCCGAGGTTGCTGCCACCGTAATGGGCACTGTCGGTGTTGAGGATTTCGCGCCAGCCGCCGGCACGCGGCACGCCGACGCAATAGTCGTGGTGCGGTTGCGGAGTGAGGTTGCTCACCGCCAGCAAGGGTGCGCCGCCCTCGGGATCGTGGCGGATGAACGCCAGCACGCTGTTGCGCGCGTCGTCGGCCACGCTCCAGTCGAAGCCGTCGGCACGATGCGTGCCGCGATACAGTGCCGGCACCCGTCGCAATGCGGCATTGAGATCGCCGACCAGTTGCTGCACGCCGCGATGCGCGGCCCCGTCGAGCAGATGCCAGTCCAGCGACTGATCGTGATTCCAGTCGTTCCACTGGCCGAATTCGGCGCCCATGAACAGCAGTTTGTCGCCCGGATGCGCCCACATCAGCGCCAGATACGCGCGCAGGTTGGCAAAGCGCCGCCAGTCGTCGCCAGGCATCTGACCGAGCAGGCCACCGGTGCCGTGCACCACTTCGTCGTGCGAGATCGGCAGCACGAAACGCTCGGAGAACGCGTACACCAGACCGAAGGTGAGCTGGCTATGGTGCTGCGCGCGCTCGGCCGGATCGCGCTGCATATAGTGCAGCGTGTCGTGCATCCAGCCCATGTTCCATTTGTGGGTGAAGCCCAGGCCACCCTCGCTGATCGGCGCGGTCACGCCTGGCCAGGCGGTGGACTCTTCGGCGATGGTCAGTACACCGGGGAAGCGCGCGGCAATCTCGCTGTTGAGCTGGCGCAGGAAGGCAACGGCTTCCAGATTCTCGCGGCCGCCATGCGCGTTGGGCACCCACTCGCCTTCGGCACGGCCATAGTCGCGATACAGCATCGAGGCCACTGCGTCCACGCGCAGGCCGTCCAGATGGTAGTGGTCGATCCACTCCAGCGCGCTGCCCAGCAGGTAGGCGGTCACTTCGGGCCGGCCGTAGTTGTAGATCAGCGTATTCCAGTCGCGATGCATGCCCTCGCGCGGGTCGGCATGCTCGTACACCGCCGCGCCGTCGAACTGCGCCAGGCCGTGGGCGTCATCGGGAAAGTGCGCGCTGACCCAGTCCAGGATCACGCCGATGCCGGCGCGATGACAGGCGTCGACGAACTGGGCAAAGCCGTCCGGGCTGCCGTGGCGCGCCGTCGGCGCATACAGCCCCAGCGGTTGGTAGCCCCAGGAGCCGCCGAATGGATGTTCGGTGATCGGCAGCAACTCGATATGGGTGAAGCCGAGCTGCTGCACATAGGGAATCAGCTGTGCGGCCAGCCCCGGCCAGTCCAGCGGCTGGTTGTGCCCATCGCGTCGCCAGGACGCGGCGTGCACTTCATAGATGGACAGCGGCGCCGGCGCGGCACGGGCATCGCGCGCGGCCATCCAGGCCGCGTCGGTCCAGCCGAACGCTGCCGCGCCCGGCACCACCGAGGCGGTGGCCGGCGGCAATTCGCTCTGGCGCGCCACCGGGTCGGCCTTGAGCAAGACGCGGCCATCGGCAGCGGTGATGGCGTACTTGTAACGCGTGCCGGCTTCCACGCGCGGCAGGAACAGCTCCCAGAACCCACCGATGCGCTGGCGCATCGGATGCCGGCGTACGTCCCAGCCGTTGAAATCGCCCACCACCGCCACGCGCTGCGCATGCGGCGCCCACACCGCAAAGCGCACCCCCGGCACATCGTCGCAGCGCAGGTGCCGGGCACCCAGGGCGCAACGCAAGGCCTGGCCGTCGCCGGCAGCGATCTGCAGCAGGATGGATTCGTCCAGCGTGGCAGCAAAGGCGTAAGGGTCTTCGATCTCCTGCACCACGTCCGGCCACACGATGCGCAGCCGATACGGTCCTTCGACCGCCAGCACGCCCTCGAACACGCCATCGACCGGGCCGGCCTGCATGCGCGCCAGCAACTTGCCGCGCGGATCGATCAGGCCCATGGCCTCGGCACCGGGCGCCAACACGCGCACCAGACGGCGGCCGTCGGCCTGGACATGCGGGCCCAGGACCGCGAATGCATCGGCAGGCAGGCCAGCGGCCAGCGCCTGCACGCTCTGCGCTGAATCCGAGATCCCGTCCATGGTCACCGCCGTCGTTTCCGTCTCCTGCCCCTGCACGCCCAGCCGTTCGCTCATGACACCGTCGCAAGCGCGGGAGCGGTTGCGGCGGTGCGTTCGTACAGCGAGAGGTACTTCTTGCCCGCCACATCCCAGCCACTGGGACGCAACATCGCCGCGCGGCGCATCGCCGACAGCAGGCTGGGCAGGCGGAAGGTACGGAATGCGCGCTCCAGGCAACGGCGCAAGGCCTCGGCGCTGGCGTGCTGGAACAGGAAACCGGTGACGCCGTCATCCACCGTGTCGATCAGGCCGCCGGTGGCGTGCGCGATCGGCAGGCAGCCAAAGCGCTGCGCGTACATCTGGCTCAGGCCGCACGGCTCGAAGCGCGACGGCATCAGCAGGAAGTCGGCACCGGCAAACATGCGCCGCGCCAGGCCTTCCTCGAAACCGATGAAGGCACCCACCTGGCCGGGATAGCGCCGGGTCAGCTCGGCGACCTGCTGCTCGATCTCCGGCTCGCCGCCGCCGATCACCGCGATCTGGCCGCCGGCGGCCACGATCTGCGGGGCGACTTCGCAAATCAGGTCCAGGCCCTTCTGGTGCACCAGCCGCGACACCACCGCAAACAGCGGGCCGGTGCTCTCGCGCAGCCCGAAGGCCTTGCGCACCTGCGCGGCGTTGGCCTGCCGGCCCTGCCACTGATTCACGCTGAAGTGCGTGTCCAGATATTCGTCGGTGCGCGGGTCCCAGCTGGCGTCGATGCCGTTGACGATGCCGGTCAGCGCGCCCTTGGCGGCGCGACCGGCCAGCAGGCGGTCCAGGCCACAGCCCTGCGCCGGGCCGGTGATCTGCTGGGCATAGCTGACGCTGACCGTGTTGACGTGGTCGGCATGCACGATGCCGCCACGCAGGAACGACATCTGCCCGTAGAACTCCAGCTCGGCCACGCGCTCGGCGGGGATGCCCAGCGCAGCGGCCATCGAATACGGCACCAGGCCCTGGTAGGCCAGGTTATGGATGGTCAACAGGCACGGCGTGGTGCCGCCGGACCAGCGCACATAGGCGGCAGCCAGCGCGCACGGCCAGTCGTTGAGGTGCAGCAGGCGCGGCTTCCAGCCCAGCCCGGCGTGGCCGGCGGCGATCTGCGCGGCGGCATGCGACAAGGTGGCAAAGCGGATCGCGTTGTCTTCGAACTCCGACCCGCTGGTGCTCACATAAGGCGACCCGTCACGCTCGAACAATTCCTTGGACAGCAGGATGTAGATCGGCAGGCCGTCCGATTGCACGATGCGGCCGATGTCGCAGGCCGGCAGTGCCGCATGCGCCAATACCCGGCCGACGATCTCTACCTTGCCCGCGCGCGCCAGCACTGCGCGGTAGCCGGGGATCAGTACCCGCACGTCGTAGCGATGGCGCAGCGCGCGCGGCAGCGCCGCCGCCACATCGCCCAGGCCGCCAGCCTTGATGAAGTCCGCCATCTCCGACACCACGAACAAGGCGCCGCGGGTATCGGCCGGCGACACCGGCAGACGTTCGTGATGGCGAATGAAGCGCCCGCGTGCATCGCGCGGCCGCCCGCTCTTCTTCAAAGTGGGGAGCAACGTACTGCGTTCAAAGCGTGCGGTAGTGGCGTGAAGCGGCATCATGGCAACCATCTAAACGTCCGTCGTAAAGTGGGTGGAGACGGAAAACAGCGAAGCGACAACCATCATCTGCCGATTCAGCCAGACGACCTGCTACGAATGAGGAGCGGGGCCAACGCGCGTACTCCACGTCGTCCTTGAGATGAATCTACACCCCGGGCAAATAAAATATGCGTGAATACGTGCTGACTTTTCTGCGACACCGACATTCCCTTGCGCATGGTCGCGTGTGCGTCCCGGCATAAGCGGCGCGTCGCCGTGTGATGACATCCCCGCCGTGGTGCGTGGTTGTTGAAACGCACCGGAAGCAGGCGCTGGCAGCGGCGCCTGCCAGTCCAGCCTGACTTGTTCAGCCACAGGTCGTCATCGCCTTTCAACCATCGCCGGCCATCGTGCGCGCAGGCTGGAACTGCGCAGACCTGTCCGGACCGCTTAAGCAAGACGCTTGCACGCCGATAACCAGCGGTAGCATCACGACTTTCCGAGACCCCGGCGCATGGCAGACCAGCCTGAACTTCCAAGCCGCCCACGTGGCGGGCTGCGCCGCCTGCTGCCCTGGGGTGGCGCGGACAGCGCACGCCCGGCCGCCGCCCTGCCCAGCGTGATCGGCGGCGGGCACGGCGGGCACGGCCTGGCCGCGCATCAGCTGGTGCCGGCCAAGAACAAGTCCGGCGCGCACGACCCGGCTGCCGCCACCGCCCTGCTGATGCGCCTGTTCTCGCATGCCGCGCACCCGGAGGCCTTGCTGCTGGCCTTTGCCGAGGGCATCACCAGCCTTCATGGCGAACTCGGCGACATGGGCGTGCGCCTGAGCGCGGCCTATGCGGCCGGCGACTGGCCCGGCTACGGCCGCGCCTTGCGGCAATTGATCGACAAGTACATCCGCACCATCGATACCGGCGACTCGCTGGCCGAAGGGCGCACCGAAGCCGAGCAGCTGCGCGACCTGCTGCGTCACGCACTGGGCAATGCCTTGGCCACGCTGCTGCAACGCAGCCCGGAGCTGGCCGAAGAAGCACAGACCCTGGCATCGGCGCTGCGCCACTGGCGCCCCGGCCATGAACTGATCACCCTGGACCAACGCTTGCGCGAACTGAGTCATCAGATCGGCCTGCGTGCCGAAGATGCCAGCGAACAGCAGAACCTGTTGCTGGGCCTGTTCGACCTGTTGCTGGAGAACGTGGGCGAACTGCTGGACGATCGCAGCTGGCTGCAGGGACAGATCTCGGTGGTGCGGCAGCTGATCTCCGGGCCGCTGGATGTCGGCTCGATCGAGCAGGCACGCGGCACCCTGCGCGAGGTCATCTACAAGCAGGGCCTGCTCAAGCAAGGCATTGCCGACTCCAAGACCGCCATGCGCGAGATGATGGTGTCCTTCGTCGACCGGCTCGATGGCATGGCCACCAGCACCGGCGAGTACCACGATCGCGTTGCCGGCTATTCGCAGGCGATCGGCGACGCTCGCAGCATTCCCGACCTCAATCGCCTGCTGCAGGACGTGTTGCAGGACACCGCCGGCGTGCAGGCGCAGGCGCTGGCCGCGCGCGACGAGCTGCTCGCCGCACGTCGCCAGGTCGAGGACGCCGAGCAGCGCATCGCCCTGCTGGAACAGGAACTCAAGGACGTGGCTGGCCTGGTGCGCGAAGACCAGCTGACCGGGGCGCTGAATCGCCGCGGCTTCGAAGAGCTGTTCCAGCGCGAAGCCGCCCGTACCCAGCGCGGCGGCCAACCCTTGTGCGTGGCGATGCTGGATCTGGACGACTTTCGCCGCCTCAACGAGACCCACGGCCATGCCGGCGGCGACGCCGCGCTGCGCCATACGGTGGACGTGGCCAAGTCGGTGCTGCGCACCACCGATGCCATCGCCCGCTTCGGCGGCGAGGAGTTCGTGTTGCTGTTGCCGGATTCCACCATCTTCGAAGCCAGTGCGGCGGTGATCCGCCTGCAGCGCGCGCTGGCGCAACGGTCGCTGTTGCACGACGACGTGCGACTGTTCGTCAGCTTCAGCGGCGGCGTGGCGCTGCGCCATCTCGACGAAACCCAGGACGATGTCATCCGCCGTGCCGACCGCGCCATGTACGAGGCCAAGTCGGCCGGCAAGAATCGCGTGGTCAGCGCCGACTGAGCGCAACCGTCGGCGGAACGCAGGGGGCATCTGCCCTGCCTGGAGCGGTGAAGGCCGCCGCCCGGTGCGCTCCTCGGCACAGGGTGGCGTGGCCGTGCAGGGCGGCGCCGTTGGCGCGGCGGCCCGAGCATAGCCGTGTCGACAGCGATTTCCGCCGGCTATGGCGTGCCGGCTGATCCAGCACGCGGGGCGATCACGTCGCGCCGGTGCGGGTACCAGCCCCACGCCCGGCCCGTCGCAGCGCGGATCAATGCGCCGCCGGCTTGCCGCGCAGCTTCTGGAACAGTATCACCGCGCCCAGCACGACCGCACCGGCAACCACGCCCACCAGCATGTTGCCCAACGCATCGACCAGCCAGCCCATGCCACCGGCAGACTTGGTCAGGTCCTGCACGGTGTGGTGCAGCGCCGGGATGTTGTGCACCAGGATGCCGCCGCCGACCAGGAACATCGCCAGCGTGCCGGCCACCGACAGGAACTTCATCAGCCACGGAGCGGCCACCAGGATGCCGCGCCCCAGCGCAGCCAGGGCAGCGCCCTTGTTGGTCAGGTACAAGCCCAGGTCGTCCAGCTTGACGATGGCCGCGACCAGGCCGTACACGCCGATGGTCATCGCCAGCGCGATCGCCACCAGCACTGCAACCTGCTGGCCGAACGACACTCCCGCCACCACGCCCAGCGACAGCACGATGATCTCCGCCGACAGGATGAAGTCGGTGCGGATCGCGCCCTTGACCTTGTCCTTTTCCAGCGCCACCACGTCCACTCTCTCGTCGGCCAGCGCGCGGGTGCGTTCGGCATGCCGCTGCGCTTCGTCTTCCTCGTTGTGCAGGAACTTGTGGGCCAGCTTCTCCACGCCCTCGAAGCACAGGTAGGCACCGCCGATCATCATCAGCGGCATCACCAGCGGCACGTTGTAACCGCGCCCGCGCAACCAGGCCTCCAGGGCGCTGATCGCCAGCGCCGCCGGCACCAGGATCACCTTGTTCATCAGCGACCCCTTGGCCACTGCCCACACCACCGGCAGCTCGCGGTCGGCAGTGACGCCGGTGACCTGCTGCGCATTGAGCGCCAGGTCGTCGCCAAGCACGCCGGCGGTCTTCTTGGCCGCGACCTTGGTCAGGATGGAAACGTCGTCCAGCAATGTGGCGATGTCGTCGAGCAGGGTGAACAGGCTGGCACCGGCCATGCGGGGGGTCCTTCGTGAGTGGCGGTGGATTCTCGCCGATCCTGCGCCGGTATGGGGTGATGGCAGGCCGTTGCCGGCTGTTGGCGACCGTTGCCGCGCGATGCCGCCGCCCGCCAGCCGGACGATCCGGCCGTGCCCGCCGGCCCTGGGCCGCGCACGGCAGCGCCTTGGCCACGTGGCTGGATTCACCGCCTGACGACCCGCCGCTGGCCACACTCGCCCCCTTGCACGACCGCCGGAGATGGCCTTGAGTCCGAACGACCCGTACCGCACACCGGCCCAGGCCGCGATCCCCGCCGACACCGGCGTGGTGGGCGGCATGAGCCGTCGCACGCAGATCCTGCGCCTGTTGCTGCGGTATCGCGGGTCGGGCGTATTCGCCGGCATGAATCTGGATCCGGCCGCGATCAACGAGTACGAAGTGCCCGCCGAAGGCACGCCCGACCAGTTCGTCTCCGACCTGGAGGCGCTCGGCCCCACCTTCGTCAAGCTTGGCCAGATGCTGTCCACGCGGCCGGACATCGTGCCGCCGGAGTTCGCCACGGCGCTGGAGCGCATGCAGGAGAACACCAGCTCGGTGCCGGTGGAGCGCATCCGCCAGATCATCGAGGAAGAACTCGGCGTGTCGGTCAACAAGGCGTTCTCGTTCTTCGACCCGGTGCCGCTGGGCTGCGCCTCGCTGGCGCAGGTGCACCGCGCCGCCCTGCGCGACGGCACCCCGGTGGCGATCAAGGTGCAAAAGCCCGAAGTCGCCGCCCAGGTCCGTTCGGACCTGGACGTGCTCAAGAGCTTTGCCACCGCCGCCGACCGCCTGACCGGCATCGGCCGGCGCGTGCGCTTTGCCGACTGGCTGGGCGAGTTCGGCAAGACCCTGCGCGCCGAGCTCAATTACGAAGACGAGGCCGAGACGCTGGCGCGCTTCGGCAAGCATCTGAAGCCATTTCCGCTGTTGTGGATTCCGCAACCGGTATGGGACCTGAGCAGCCGCAAGGTGCTGACCATGCAGCTGGCCGAAGGCGTGCGGGTGGACAAGATCTCCGGCCTGCGCCGCACCGAACAGCCGATGGACAACCTGGCCGCGGAGCTGGTCAAGGGCTACCTGGACCAGATGTTCGTGCATGGCGAGATCCATGCCGACCCGCATCCGGGCAACCTGCGCGTGCTGCAGGACGGGCGCCTGGCCATCTTCGACCTGGGAATGGTCGCGCATGTTCCCCCGCGCCTGCGCGAGCGCTTGCTCAAGCTGCTGTTCGCCGCCGTCGACGGCCGTGGCGAAGAAGTCGCCGAAGAGACCATTGCGCTCAGCACGCGCCTGGAGGATTACGACGAGGACCGCTACCAGCGCGAAACCGGGCAGATGATCGCCCGTTATGCCGCCCACGACACCACCTCCGAAGGCCGCGTGGTGCTGGATCTGGTGCGCATTGCCACCTCCAACGGCTTGCGCACGCCACCGGAGCTGAGCCTGCTCGGCAAGACCTTGTTGAACCTGGAAGGCGTGTGCCGCGCGCTGTCGCCGCACCTGGACACGCGCCGCATCGTCGAACGTCATCTGCAGCATGTGATGCGCGCGCGGCTGAAAAAGTCCCTGTCCGCCGCCAACCTGGCCAGCGAGGCGATGGAACTGCAGCACCTGGTGCGCGAAGGACCGCGCCGCATGTCCGAGATCCTGTCGCTGGCGGCGGAAAACCGCCTGCAGATGCGCGTCACCGGGCTGGAAGAATCGCATCTGATGGAAAGCCTGCAGAAGATCGCCAACCGCGTGGCGGCCGGCATCGTGACCGCGGCATTGATCATGGCCTCGGCACAGATGATGCGCATCGAAACCGGCTTGAAGCTGTGGGGCTACCCGGCCATCGCAATGGTGCTGTTCCTGCTCGGCGTGGTGCTGGGCCTGGGCATCGTGCTCAGCGCGCTGCTGTTCGACCGCCGTGTGCGTGCGCGCGAAGAACGCGGGCATCGATAGCACTCCAACAGACCCCACCTCCGCGTAGGAGCGCACCCGGGCGCGACATCGCTTGCCAAGACAGCCGCGCCAAGCTGTCAAAGCAGATCAGGCGGCGCGAGGTGATAGCGACGTCGCCTATCTGCGAGAGGCGCGCCAAATGCGCAATGCAGATAGCGCCGATTTCTGGCGAACGCCACCGCGACCAGGGGAGCGTCAACGCGTGCGATCCGCCACGCTGCGGCGATGGCTTAACGCGAACAAACATTTCAGTCAGCTTCGGCGCGGCATAGTCCGTCATCCGGGTGTCACATTGGGTGTGACGCACAGGACATGGCGAGCAAGGCGTCCGGTACGCGCTCGCATCATTCCCCCACGGACGCTGCCGCATGCATTGGATGTTGTTGTTTTCGCTGTTGCTCCTGCTTTGGCTCTTGGTCGCCTCGCCGCGTCTGGCGTGGTTGAAGGCTGGTCTGTTGTCGTTGCTGCTGCTGTTGCTCAGTGCCTGGGGCCTGGTGGATCGGCTCAGCGGCGATGGCATCAACGCCGCCACGCTGTATCACCTGCGCGCGGACATGGACGGTGCCGGCGTCAGCGATTTTTCCGCCTATATCGCCGTGTTTATCGGCATGGTGCTGCTGTCGCTCAGCCCGCTGGTGTTGCTGAAGGTGCGGCGTTTCCGTCGCCCGCGCGGAGGCAACGCGGTGTTTGGCGCCTTCGTGATGATGTTGCTGGTCAGCATCGCGGTCAGCCCCTTGTACCGCGACGGCAAGCGCCTGTACTACCAGTTGCGCCCCGTGGATTACGCCACCGTGGTGCCGGAATACCTGGTGCCGCAGCAGCCCTTGCAGAAGCGCAAGAACATCGTGTGGATCTACGGCGAGAGCCTGGAACGCACCTACTTCGATGAAAAGGTGTTTCCCGGCCTGATGCCGAACCTGCGCGCCCTGGCCAGCGAGGCAGTGGACGTACGCAACCTCACCTCCACCGAAGGCAGCGGCTGGACCATCGCCGGCATGGTCGCTTCGATGTGCGGCGTGCCGCTGACCACCGCGCCCGGCGATGAAAACAGCATGGGCCGCATGGGCCTGTTCCTGCCCGAAGCACGCTGCCTGGGCGACTATCTCAAGGATCAGGGCTACCGCAATCACTATGTCGGCGGTGCCGATGCCAGCTTTGCCGGCAAGGGCAGCTTTCTGTCCAGCCATGGTTTCGATGTGGTGCACGACGTCAGCTACTTCCGCGACAAGGGCGTGGCGCCCAAGCACTTTTCCGCCTGGGGGGTGCACGACGATGTGCTGCTGGACGATGCCTGGGACAGCTTCCAGACGCTGTCGCGCGCCGGCCAGCCGTTCATGCTCACCACGCTGACCATGGACACCCACCACCCCGCCGGCCATCTGCCGCTGGCCTGCAAGGGCCAGCACTACGACAGCGCACTGGGCGACATCGGGCTGCTGCATGCGATCAAGTGCAGCGACCGGCTGATCGGCGAGCTGGTCACGCGCATTCGCAACAGCCGCTACGGCAAGAACACCATCATCGTGATCGCCTCCGATCACCTGGCAATGCCCAACGATCTCAGCGACGTGCTCGCCAAGCAGAAGCGCGAGAACCTGCTGCTGTTCCTCGGCAAGGACATCGCTCCGCAACAAGTGGTCACGCGCGCGGGCAGCACGCTGGATTCGGGTGCAACGCTATTGCAGCTGCTGGAACCGGGCATGCGCACGCTGGGCTTTGGCCGCTCGCTGCTGGCCAGCGATGCGCCTCCCAGCGCCAGCGTGGCGGCCAGCCGCGACAGCGGCAAGGACTACCCGCGCTATCTCGCCTACGCGCGCACGCTGTGGACCGGGCGCAGCACACGCATGCTGCGCATCAATGGCAATGGCGATGTGGTGGTGGGCGTGCAACAGGTGCGCCCGCCGGTGCTGCTGGAATACGACGACGACACCAATCTCAAAACCGTCTATCTGGAAAACACCTCGCGCCAGTTCGATCGCACCCACACCGAGGGCACGCTGGCGTATGTGGATCGCTGCACGGCGTTCGAGGACGGTTCGGCCGATGGCGATTGGTGCGCATTGGTGGTCGACCGCCACCAGAGCATGAAGCTGTATCGCGATCCGGACCTGACCCGCGGCATCGCCGTGGACGCGCCGTTGGAGGCCAGCCAGCAAGGCCCGCGCCCCCGCGTGCGCCAGCCGATCATGCTTACGCAGACTGCCCGCAAGACCGAGGCCGGTCGTTACATGCTGGAGCTGTACGCCAAGCGCCGGCCGACGCGGGCCTTCTGGGTGGAAGCCGTCTCGTCAGAGCGCAAGGTGGTGCTGGCCCAGCAGTGGGTGGTGCCCGATGCGGCCGGTCGCATCCGCATGCCGGTGGGCCTGGAGCATGCGGTGGACGATCTGGAGATCCGTGCCTGGCTGGACTACACCGAAGATGTCAGCGTGGACGATCTGGCCCTGGTGAAACAGAGCCAGGTCGCGGATCGCTCCTGAGCCGGGCCATCGTCTCGGTCTCGGTCTCGGTCGAGGTATGTGGATGAGGTAAAGGCAAAGGCAAGGCCGAAGCATGCGATGTGCGGCCTGGCTGCAGGGCCCTTGCCCGCCCACCATCGCGGGACACGCCGCAAGTACGTCCCTGTAGGCTCTGGCGCGGCATCCATGCCGCTCAAGGTCCCGCGACGGTGAGCGGGCAAGGACCAGTCGAGACGGTCGGTGTGCACGGTAAGAGCGGCGCTGGATGCGTCGTACGCTCATGACGTATCGGCTCCATGTCTGATGCACACCGCACGACAGGCAGCTTTTCAAATGAGCGACGACCGACTGTCTGGTGCGGTGTCCTTGCCGGTTGCGGGACCGTGTGGCGGCATGGATGCCGCCACCGATCCCCCAGCGATGGGTTCACGGCATGTCCCGCAAGCGGTGAGGGCACCGCGCCCTCGACCCTGCGAGTTTTAGCTGCACCACCAATGCAGGACACGCCGCGCATCGTGCACGGGCCGGCTCAGTCTTCCGATGCCGGGGTGCCATCGCCCGGATCGCGCGCCACCGCAGCACCTGCACGGCTGAAGCGGATTTCCTGCGGCGATTGCAGCGCAATCCCTGCCGTTTCCATCCGCTGCAGCAACGCGAAGAACAGCTCGCTGCGCACCCCATACGAATCGCGCGGGCTGCGTACGTAGGCGAACGAATTGAAGTTGACGTGCCCGCCGGCCAGCGAATCGATGAACACCGAGGGTGCCGGGTCGGCCAGCACCTTGGTGTGCTCGGCGAACAGGTCCAGCAGCATGTTGCGCACCTTTGCCACGTCGGTTTCCAGCGGCACCGAGAACTGCAGTTGCACCCGGCCCATCGGGTTGGACAGCGTCATGTTGCGCACGCTCTTGGTGATCAATTCCGAGTTGGGCACGATCAGGGTGGAGCGGTCGCCGACCTGGATCTCGGTCGCACGCACGCTGATCTTGCGTACATCGCCCTCCTGATCGCCGATGCGTACCCAATCGCCGATCTTCACCGGCCGCTCGGCCAGCAGGATCAGACCCGACACGAAGTTCTGCGTGATCGCCTGCAGACCGAAACCGATACCCACCGACAACGCACTCAACACCAGCGCAAGCCGCTTCAGATCCAGGCCCAATGCGGTCAGGCCCCACACCACCACGATCAGCCAGCCCAGATAACGCGCCACGGTGCTGATGGAGTTACGCGCACCGTCATCGAGCTCGGTCTTGGGCAGATAGGTGTTGAGCAACCACTGCTGCACCACGTGCACCAGCCCCATGCCGAGCAGGAACACGCACAGCGCCCTGAACACGTCGCCCGGGGTGATCACCAGCTCCTTGCCGATGGTGATGCCGTGGGCGATGTTCTCCGCCCAGTCGGTGACCACGCTGATATTGGCGCCATACGGCGTCAGCAGCACCGCGATGCCCAGCAGCACCAGCAACACCCGTGTCGCGGCAGAGATCAGCAGCCCGAGCTGCACCAGGCGTCCGCTGCCGATGCTGAGCGCATGCGACAACGCTCGACTGAAACGGCCGTCCGGCTTGAACAGCCAGGTCATCAGATCGTCGGTAAAGACCACCAGCAGGCCGAGCAGACTGCACACCAGGGTGATCCAGATGATCTGCCGCTCCACGAACAAGGCCAGATTGAGATAACCGAACAGGGCTGCGATCAACGCGAAGATCACCGCCAGGTGACCCAGCAGGCGGATCAGCACGATGAAGCCGCCACCGCGCGTGACCACCGGCGGCGGCGCATCGCTGTCCGGATCGGCCACGCCGGCATTTGCCGCGTGCGCGCGCAAGGACAGGGTCAGCCCGGCCAGCGCCGACAGGATCAACCCCGCATACAGCAGCGCCGCCACCGCATCGGTGGCGGCGGTCAACGCCGGACTGCTGCCGGCCACCTCGTTGATCTTGATCGCCATGCCGCTGAACCAGATCACTGCCGCGGTGGCCAGGCAATGCACGCGCAGGCGGTCGACGGTGGCATCGTCCAGCGGGAACAGGCGCCAGCTGGGCTGGTGTTTCATCAACAGGCTGGCACTGAGCGAACCGACGAAGGCAGCCACCACGCTGATGGCGACAAACCCGGTCAGCAGCTGGTCCAGCTCATCGGGCAGCTCGCCGAGCGCGCGGATCCCTTCGACCAGCACGAATGCCGCAATCCCCAGGCTCAACGTGCCGACCAGCAGGAACCACAGGGCCAGCCCCGAGCGCCGCAGGCGTCCGCCGGGCGCACGCGAGGCCGCATAGCGACGCCCCAGGTGGCGCAGGAAGATGCGCAGCGGCAGTGCCAGCAGCAACGCGACCACGGCAGCGGTGATCAGCCCGCCCACGCCATTGGCCGCCACACCTGCCTGCACCAGCTGCACCGTCTTGTCGGACAATGCCTGCAGGCGGGCACGATCGTCCGGCCACTGCTGCCCGATCTGATGCCATAACGTCGGCGACAACGGCGAGGCCACCCGTGTGGAGAGCTGCACGCTGAAGCGTTGCACGCGCTCGCGTTCGAGCCGGTCGGCCAGGTCCTTGGCGTTGGAGGCCAGCAGCGTGGCCCGGATGAACTCGGCATTGAGCTGATCGCGCTCCTTGGTCAGCGCCTTGCGCTGTTTGACCAGGTCGGCCGGTTCGTTTTGCGCCGCGACACCAAGCCCCTCCAAGCGCCCGTTGAGCTCCTTGAGCGGTTGCTCCAGCGTGCGCACCAGATCCTGCGCCTGCCGCTGCGCGCCGGCGACGTCCTCGGTCAGCTTGCCCAGCTGCTCGGTATCGGCCTTCTCCATGCCCGCGTCGGCCTGGGTCAGCACCTTCTGCATGCTGTCGAGCTGCGTCTGCGCGGTCTCCAGCAGGGTGTCGTCGTCCTGCGCGATGGCGGCACCCACGCACACCATCCACAACGCGACCAGCAACAGCACACGCTGCAACACGCCGCGACGGGCACCCAGGGCAACTCGGAATTCGGACACAGGCAGACATCGGACAGGCGCACACCAGCGCGGTGCCGGCATCTTAATCCACTGCCCGCAGCCGGGCAGTTCGCCGCTGCCGTGAGGGTTCAGCCTGGCAGAGCTCGCCAGGCGTGACGGGTGCTGCGCGATTGGAGGCGCGTTGGCGATCGCGGTTACGGCGCCGGCCGCCGCAGCGGGTGCACCGCCGGGCCATCCCAACCTGTGCATGAACGCGGTGCAGCTTGTCACCTTGCGGCAACGGTGCGCTGTCGCAGAATCGAGTCACCGCTACGGCAGACGCAGCGGATGACCGCGAAGGAGACACTCTATGCAGATTCAGATCCAGACCGACAAGCACGTGCCGCATGACCCCTCTGTCGTGCAGCATGTCGAGAAGACCTGCTCCGCCCAGCTGGCGCATTTCGCCAGCGACATCACCCGCGTCGACGTGCATTTGCGCGATGAAAACGGCCAACGCGGCGGCGCAGCGGATCGAACCTGCAGCATCGAGGCGCACGTCGCCGGCCTGCCGCCGATCGCGGCCACCAATAGTGCCGAAACCACGGCCTCGGCCGTCACCGGCGCCGCGCGTAAGCTGCGCACCGCCATCGAACACGCACGTGGCAAGCAGCACGCCAAGGCCACCACACCGCCGCCGGACGTGCTCTGATCCGAGCCTGCGCAGGGCGGCGCTCCTCGCCCCCTGCCAAGCGGCGCATCGCTGGCATCACAGTGCAACGCCGCGTCGATACTCAGGCCGGCCTGCAACCCTGATCAGAAACGCCATCGGCCCGCTGCAGTGTCACTGCAGCGGGCCGATGGCGTTTTGCTTTTGCGTTGGAGCTGCTCGCCGCGCTGAGCCTGGACATGGTCGTGTTGCGACGTGGCTGTCGAAAGTGCCGCGGCCCATGCAGCGCGAAACGCTCGAGGGCCACCTGATCGTCCTCTTCGCCTCGACAGTAATTAATTGACCCGTCATCTATATTTCCACACACTATTTCGACTAGCGGCCGCGAGGCCACTCAATCGCAGGAGAAGAATGATGGGCAGACTGCAAGGCAAAGTCGCAATCGTCACCGGTGCCGCACAGGGCATGGGCGCGTCGCATGTGCGCAATTTCGTTGAAGAGGGTGCGCACGTTGTTTTCACTGACATCAATGCCGAGGGAGGGCATGCACTGGCCTCCGAGCTGGACAAGCGTGTTCGCTTCGTCCAGCAGGACGTCACGAGCTGGGACGCATGGCAGAACGTGGTGGCCGAAGCGGAAGCGGCATTCGGCAACGTCACGATTCTGGTCAACAATGCAGGGATCCTGGGCCCCATTGCCAAGACTGCGGACATCTCCGAAGAAGATTTCCTCAAGGTCTGTGCGATCAACCAGAATGCCGTTTACCTTGGCATGAAGGCGGTCATCCCCTCCATGCTGAAGGCGAAGGTGGGATCGATCGTCAATATTTCCTCGATCGCCGGAATGGCAGCCAATTACGGATTCCCGAGCCTGGCCTATGTCGGCAGCAAGTTCGCCGTGCGCGGAATGAGCAAGGCGACGGCAATCGAATATGGCGCAGACAACATCCGTGTGAACTCGGTCCACCCGGGCTTCATCCAGACCCCGATGATGGTGGAAGGGACGGACGAAAACGGCGGTGATGCCGTTGCCCAGATCCCACTAGGGCGCATCGCCAAGGCCAGCGAGGTCAGCAACCTGGTTCTGTTCCTGGCGTCCGACGAATCGTCCTACATCACCGGGCATGAGCATGTCGTCGATGGTGGATTGCTCGCCCAGTAAGCTTGCCCGTGTCAGACGCGTGGGGACTTCGCTGCCACGCCTGGTTCAACCGGCATCGTTCCCGGGCCCTGGCCTGCGGGATGACGTTGCCAAGGAGCGTGTGAGCAGCGAAGTGCACCGGCACATCAGGGGCGGCGACGTGGTGGCAGTGATGGAACGCTTGCGCCACCACCGTGACTGCCGCGCCGCCTCCGGTACGGCGTGGTAGCTGCACGGGTTTTGTTGGGCGGCGTCCAGCAATCGCGCGTCGAGATGCAAAATTTCAGAGCAATCCACCGTCAATTTGGCGTTGGACTATACTCATGCGGCACGGTCCAGGCCGGTTCGACAGGCCGTTGGTTCGCATTCGATGACAGGTGAAAAATCGCATGAAGAAAACGCTGATGTTCATGACATTTGCCACCTGCATCGGTGTCTTCGCAGGAATGAGTTCCGTCAACGTCGCACGTGCACAGCAGCGGGCCAGCCACGCCCCTGATCCGCTGCACGCCAAGGTGTTGGCACGTTACGAGGCGATTAACGTTAGCCTGGCCGAGGCGCGCAAGGCAGGCAAGCTGTCCAATGCCCAGGCTGCGGAGATCGAGAAGAAGCTCAGCTGGGTCCGCACCGATTCCGCAACGAGAGCGAAGCAGCAGGGATTCGTCAGCGCGGGTGAGAGCGCCAGCTACAACAGGACCCTGGACGAGGCCGAGCAGACAATTCGCCGTGGCACGAGTGGCAGCAAGCATTAGGTCCGCGGCGTCCTCCAGCATCGGGCGCCAGAGCAGTCAGTCGCCAGCAAGCGACGAAAGTACAGACGCTTGGACTGATCAGGTGGGTATGGGCCGGTACGCGGAATCAGCACGCGTCAGTCGTGCACGCCGGTTTCCGTGTACCGTCCGCATCCACCCTGACGAGCGCTTGTTACCTCTTGTCAGTCGCTCCTGGCGATAGTTCTCGCACGCACATTTCATACTGACCTGCTTACAGTCTGCTTCCGTAACGGGGCCGCACTGGCCTTCCATCTATCCCGACGTCAGCGTCCGAATTGGAGTGGTCATGAAGCTAGGTCTCTTGTCAGCGCTTGCGCTTTCACTTAGTGCGTGCACGGGCGCCCCCGTCGCCAAGGAACACAAGATCGACGATGGCGCCCTGCCCAGCGCAGAGGTCAAGGCATTCGAGCGTGCCCAGGCGCGTTATCACTACAAAGACGCGCGTTTTGAATGGGATGCCAGCAACTGCGCGGTGTATGAAGGGACTGCCCCGGACGGCAAGCGTCGACAGCAG
This sequence comes from Xanthomonas sp. BRIP62418, assembly GCF_003993495.1. NCBI lineage: Bacteria > Pseudomonadati > Pseudomonadota > Gammaproteobacteria > Lysobacterales > Lysobacteraceae > Xanthomonas > Xanthomonas sp. BRIP62418. Next base: position 21,236 of record NZ_QEZG01000039.1, on the reverse strand, counting down.
CCGTTGACCAAAGAAGACGGCTCCCGTTTTTGTAGCGCCCCCTGACAGCCGAGTGCTTCCCGCCTTTCCGAGCGCCGCCGGTGATGCATCCAGCTCCACGGTCCTGCGCCTGCGCTTGTCCATCCTGCTCTTCACGACGGTCGCAGCACGGACGCACGACGAATCGATTGAACGGCGAGAAGCGGATGGGATTTAATTGATGCATCGACAACGGACCAGCGCTTCAATGCCTCGGCGCAGATCAAGCTAAGGTATCGGGCAAAACAGGCGAAACCCGGACGCGTCGTCCCGGACGCATCAGCAATGGGACTCACGGGATATGTCATTTCACGAAGGCGAAGATTGGCGAACGACGCTGACCTGGACCGTGCTGCCTGCCGGGCGCGCCTGGCAACGCGCAGCAGGAATCGCCCTGGCGCAACTGGGCGTTTCCCTGTCCATCGCGGCGGTTCTTCTTGTGATCGCCCGGCTGGGCGATGGTATCCGGCAGAAAGACGTGGCCGAGGAATCGGCGCTGGATCCGGCCGCCATTGCGCGATCGGTCACCCAACTCGAACGGGACGGTTTGCTGAAGCGGCGCAGGGACCTGTCCGATGGCCGCGCCAAAACCCTGCACCTGACCGAACGGGGTCGTGCGGTGTCGCTCAAACTGGGCGAGGCGCTCGACGGCCTGCGAAACGAACTGATCGCCGGCATGGACGACACCGAAGGGCGCATTGCGGTGCGCGTACTCCGTAACCTGGAGAGCCAATGCCTGGCATTCTCCGCTGGAGACCTTCATGCCGGAACGTCCGAGGCCTGACCGACCCCATGACATGTGGGTAAGGAGCGGGCTTTTGCGGGAGGCGGCCAGGTGCTTGCCAAGGAAGCGTCCCGAGGCAGCAGCTGATCAAGCGCTGCAGCGGTGCCTTACCGATGCGCCCGATGCACCGCTGCCCGAAGGTGTCGACCAGCGGTGATACGGCTGGGGAAAGCGCCCCCGGCTCTCGTGAGCCCGCCAACCCGCGTTTGCTCGGTCGAATCCACCAGCTGCACCCGGACCGCCCGCGTACGCACGTAGCGCGAATGCACGACTATCTGATCCTTCGCCATGAAGATGGACATTGTTCTTGCATTGAAATCATTTCAATGGGCCTTCCCGGATTTCGGCGGACCAGCAACAATAAACCCCCGATTTCTCGAGGGTTTATTGGCATCCCGGGACAAGCCTGGAACGTGAATTGGTGCGCCCGGAGGGATTCGAACCCCCGACCAATGGCTTCGGAAGCCACTACTCTATCCGGCTGAGCTACGAGCGCCTGGTCGGGCATTATGCCAGAACCGCCGCCGCGCGCGTGACCCCGCAGCGCAGGCCTGCCGAACGACCAGGCACCATTGCGTTGCCGACCTGGGTTCGCCCGGATGCCGCGCCCACTCCTGCCCGGCCTAGCGCGGCGTCGGGCAGCCGCCTGGGAGCCCGGACGATGCACTGCGCGATCACCGGCCAGCGCATGACCGCGGCCAGGCCGCACTGCTACCCTTTGCAGCATGAGCAAGCATGGTGTTGAACAGCTGCCGACAGCGCCCGCGCTGACCTGGCCGCAGCGACTGGGGCAGTATTGGAAGCTGGTCCGCGGCGATCGCCCGATCGGCAGCCTGTTGTTGCTGTGGCCCACCTGGTGGGCATTGTGGCTGGCTGCCGATGGCCTGCCGCCGCTGTGGACGCTGTTCGTGTTCACTGCCGGGGTCTGGCTGACCCGCTCGGCCGGCTGCGTGATCAACGACTACGCCGACCGCTGGCTGGACCCGCATGTGGAGCGCACCAAGTCGCGTCCGCTGGCCACCGGTGCGGTGTCCGGGCGCGAGGCGCTGTGGGTGTTCGTGGTGCTGATGCTGGTGGCGTTCGCGCTGGTGCTCACGCTCAACTGGCTGACCGTGGCGCTGAGCGTGCCGGGCGTGTTCCTGGCCGCCAGCTACCCCTATCTCAAACGCCATACCCACCTGCCCCAGGTCTATCTGGGCATGGCCTTCGGCTGGGGCATCCCGATGGCGTTCGCCGCGGTGCAGGGCAGCGTGCCATGGCTGGCCTGGCTGCTGTACGCGGCCAACATCCTGTGGGCGACGGCCTATGACACCTGGTACGCCATGGTCGACCGCGAGGACGACATCCGCATGGGCAGCAAGTCCACCGCCATCCTGTTCGGCAGGTTCGACCTGCTCGCGCAGGGCCTGCTGTATGCGTCGATGTTTGCGGCACTGGCACTGGTCGGCCTGCGTGCCGGTCTCGGCATCGCGTACCTGGCAGGGCTGGGCGTGGCCGCGCTGCTGGTGGCCTACGAATTCCGGCTCGCCCGCCACCGCGAACGCGGCCCCTGCTTCCGCGCCTTCCTGCACAACAACTGGGTGGGCCTGGCGATCTTCGTCGGCATCGCCGCCGCCCTGGCAATGCGCTGACCCGCAGACGGGCAAACCACCTCGGCTTAAGCCCCTCTCCCAGCGGAGAGGGTCGGGGTGAGGGTACGGGCGAAGCTCCATGGTGCAGCTCACAACCCGCAGCCCAGCCTCACGGCACCCGCGCGCACACCCACGCATCCACCCGCTGCACGCCGGCCCGACGCAAGGCCTGCGCCGCCGCATGCAGCGTCGCACCGGTGGTCATCACGTCATCCACCAGGGCAACATGCGCCGGCAACGTGCCACGCGCGACGAAGGCGCCGCGCAGGTTGCGCTGGCGCTCGGCCGCATCCAGCTCCGACTGCGGCGCGGTCGCGCGGACCCGGCGCAGCAAGGGCAGGCAGGGCAACCGCAGCGCGCGCCCGAGCGGTCTGGCCAGCTCCAGCGCCTGGTCGTAACCGCGCTGACGCAGGCGCTGCCGATGCAGACTCACCGGCACCAGTGCCTGCGGACGCGGCAGGCCCGCACACGCCTTGACCATCAACTCGCTGAGCAGACGCCCGGCGGCCAGATCCTGGCGAAACTTGAAACGCCGCAGCAGGCCATCCACCGGCCAGCGATAGGTGAAGCACGCATGCACGTGCTGCAGCGGCGGCCGATGCTGCAGGCATTGCCCGCACAGCAGCGCTTCATCGGAGGCGGACAACGGCGTTGCGCAGCACAGGCAGGCGCGCCCGTGATCGGGCAAGGCCGCGCGGCACCACGGGCAGAGATCGCCATCCGCAGTGCCGGCCTCGGCGCATACCAGGCACACGTTCGGCAGCAGCAGCCGCAACACCCGTCGCGACCAGCTGTAAACCGAATGCACCTCATCGAAGTTGACAGCCTCTCGCATGCTCACCAGACTGCCTGGCTTCCAAGCCGCTGACTGTCAGGAAACCCCGATGTCTGTTGTCGTACGCCATGACTGGGATCGCAACGAGCTGCAGGCGCTGTTCGATCTGCCGTTTCCGGAGCTGCTGCACCGCGCCGCCAGCGTGCATCGCGAACACTTCGATCCGGCGGAAGTGCAGGTCTCCACGCTGCTGTCAGTCAAGACCGGCGGCTGCCCGGAAGACTGCGCGTACTGCCCGCAGGCGCAGCGCTACGACACCGGCGTGACCGCGCAGAAGCTGATGGAGACCGAAGAGGTCGTCGCCAAGGCGCGGCAAGCCAAGGCCGCCGGCGCCTCGCGCTTCTGCATGGGCGCGGCCTGGCGCTCGCCCAAGGAGCGCGACATCCCCAAGGTCGCGGCGATGATCCGCGAGGTCAAGGCGATGGGGCTGGAGACCTGCGCCACGCTCGGCATGCTCGACGCCGGCCAGGCGCGCGCGCTCAAGGATGCGGGGCTGGACTACTACAACCACAATCTGGATACCGCGCCGGATTACTACGATTCGATCATCCACACCCGCCAGTATCAGGACCGCCTGAACACGCTGGAGCATGTGCGCGACGTCGGCCTGAAGACCTGCTGCGGCGGCATCGTCGGCATGGGCGAAACCCGCGAGCACCGTATCGGCCTGCTGCTGGCGCTGGCCACGCTGCCGGCGCATCCGGACTCGGTGCCGATCAACCAGCTGGTGCAGGTTGCCGGCACGCCGTTGCACGGCACCCAGCAGCTGGATCCGTTCGAATTCGTGCGCATGATCGCCGTGGCCCGCATCACGATGCCGCATTCGATGGTGCGCCTGTCCGCCGGCCGCGAAGCAATGAGCGACGAGCTGCAGGCGCTGTGCTTCCTGGCCGGTGCCAACTCGATCTTCTACGGCGAAAAACTGCTGACCACCGGCAACCCGGACACCGAACGCGACCAGGCCCTGTTCCAGCGCCTGGGCCTGCGCCCGATGCAGATCACCGTCGACGCCGCCGACCATGACCACCCGGGCACCGTGCATGCGGAGATCACCCGCAGCACGGCCTGCGAGCACGCTGCCTGACCGCGAAGCGAGCACCCGGCACCGATCGTCGGTGCCGGCTGGGCGCGCCGAGCGCGGCAGGCTACGCTAGCGCACCTTTCTGCCGCTGAACGCCCCCATGGCTCGCCCCGATCTGCACGAACGGATTTCGTCGCTGCGCACCTTGCGTGTGGCCCAGGAACGGGTGCGGGTACGGCGGCTGGTGGGCCGGCGCGATGGCGTGCGGCTGGAGATCGATGGCCGCTGGCTGACCGGCTTCTGCTCCAACGACTATCTGGGCCTGTCGCAGCAGTTCGAAGTGGTCGCTGCGTTGCAGGACGCCGCCGCGCGCGATGGCGCCGGCGCCACCGCCTCGCACCTGATCTGCGGCCACCACACCGCGCACGAAACGCTGGAGCGCGAGATCGCGCAGTGGCTGGGTTATCCGTCGGCCCTGCTGTTCGGCAGCGGCTTTGTCGCCAATCTGGCGGTGCAGCAGGCCCTGCTCAGCGAGGACGACGATGTCTGCGTGCAGGACCGGCTCAACCACGCCAGCCTGCTCGATGCCACGCGCCTGGCCGGCTGCCGGCTGCGCCGCTATCCGCACCTGGATGTGGAAGGCGCGATGCGTCAGCTCAAGGGCGCGCCCGAGGGCGCGGCGATGCTGGCCAGCGATGGCGTCTTCAGCATGGATGGCGATGTGGCCCCGCTGCGCGCGTTGAGCCTGGTGGCGCGCATGCAGCAGGCGCTGTTCTATGTCGACGACGCACACGGCGTGGGCGTGCTCGGCCCGCAGGGGCGCGGCTGCGTGGCCGATGCCGGACTGGGCGTGGCCGAGGTGCCGCTGCAGCTGGTGACCCTGGGCAAGGCGCTCGGTGGCTATGGCGCGGTCGTTGTCGGCGATGAAGCGCTGGTACGCCATCTGGCCGAAACCGCGCGCCCCTACATTTACACCACCGCGTTGCCGCCGGCGCAGGTCGCTGCAACCCTGGCGGCGGTGCGCCTGGCGCGTCGCGACGATTGGCGACGCGCCAAGCTGGTCGAGTCGATCGGCAGTTTCCGCGATGGCGCACGCCGGCACGGCTTCGAACTGATGGCCTCCGATACACCGATCCAGCCCTTGCTGTGCGGCGAAGAAGCCACGGTGATGGCAATGTCCGCCGCGCTGGAACAGGCCGGCTTCCTGGTTGGCGCGATTCGCCCGCCCACCGTGCCCGAAGGCAAGGCGCGTCTGCGTGTGACCCTGTCCGCGCTGCATACGCCGCAGCAGGTGCAGGCCTTGATCGAGGCCATCGTGCAGGCGCGCGATGTGGTCAGTCGGCAGCCACTGCGCGCGTCGGCCTGAAGGCGACGATCAAAACGCTTGCCCAGCAGCCGGGCAGCGCCGCCGGTGCTCGGGGTGGCACGGATCGCTCGACTGAAACCGCAGCGCTGCGCGCGCAATCCACACCCAGCTGACACCTGATGGAGCACTGGCGTTGCCACTGCCGCGATCAGGGTCATGTGCGCACGCAACGGAGCTGCGTCGGATCCCGGGGTCAACGCGCCACGTACAAGCGCCATGCGCCGACTCGGCACGGATCTGCGCGCACCGATTGTCCAATCGGCGACAATCCCCGCATGCATATCGATGTCATCGGCCACGGGCCTGCGCTGGTTCTTCTGCATGGTTGGGCGTTGCACGGCGGCGTGTTCGCGCCGCTGGTGGAACGCCTGGCCGCGCACCATCAACTGCATCTGGTGGACCTGCCCGGGCACGGTTTCAGCCGCGAGGACAGCACGCCGCTGGCGCTGCCGGACGTGGTCGCCGGCATCGCCGCGGCCACCCCGCCGGCGGTGTGGGTCGGCTGGTCGCTGGGCGGGCTGTTCGCACTGCATGCCGCAGCCACCCAGCCCAAGGTGCGCGGGCTGGCGATGATCGCGGCCACGCCGCGTTTTGTGCGTGGCCCCGAGTGGCCCGACGCGGTCGAGCGCGAGGTATTCGTGCAATTCGGCCAGGACCTGGCGCGCGATTATCGCGGCACGCTGGAGCGCTTTCTGGCGCTGGACACGCTGGGCTCGGCGCATGCCCGCGCCGAGTTGCGCAGCCTGCGCGAGACGCTGGTGGCGCGCGGCGAACCAGCCGCCGCAGCGTTGCAGCAAGGTCTTGGCCTGCTGGAGCGCACCGACCTGCGCCGCGCGCTGCCGCAGCTGACACGCCCCAGCCTGTGGATTGCCGGCCAGCGCGACCGGCTGGTGCCGGCGGCCGGCATGCAGGCCGCCGCGGCGCTGGCTCCGCACGCGCAGGCATTGACCATTGCCGGTGGCGGCCACGCACCGTTTCTTGGCCACGCCGACCAGGTCGCCGAGGCGCTGCAACGCTTCGTTGCGTCCGTGCCGTGAACCGATCGTCGATCATGCGCCATCGCTGATCGAGGACACACGCATGGATCTGGGAATCGCCGGGCGCTGGGCATTGGTGTGCGCCGCCAGCAAGGGCCTGGGATTGGGCTGCGCACGCGCGCTGGCCAGCGAAGGCGTCAACGTGGTGATCGTCGCGCGCGGCCGCGATGCCCTGGAGCAGTCCGCCGATGCGCTGCGCGCACTGCCGGGCGCCGGCGAAGTGCGCAGCGTGGCGGCCGATATCGCCACCCCGCAGGGACGCAGCGATGCCCTCGCCGCCTGCCCGCAGGTGGATATCCTCATCAACAACGCCGGTGGCCCGCCGCCCGGCGATTTTCGCCAGTGGGAGCGCGACGACTGGCTGCGCGCACTGGATGCCAACATGCTGGCGCCGATCGAGCTGATCCGCGCCAGCGTCGATGCGATGCGCGCACGGCGCTTCGGCCGCATCGTCAACATCACCTCCAGTGCGGTGAAGGCGCCGATCGACATCCTAGGCCTGTCCAATGGCGCGCGCGCTGGCCTTACCGGCTTCGTCGCCGGGCTGGCGCGCAGCACGGTTGCCGACAACGTCACCATCAACAATCTATTGCCCGGCCAGTTCGCCACCGATCGCCTGCGCGGCAACTTCGCGGCAATCGCCCGACAGCAAGGCCTCGGCGCCGAAGAGGTCGCCGAGCGCAAGCGTGCAGGCATTCCGGCCGCACGCTTCGGCGAGCCGGACGAATTCGGCGCGGCCTGCGCGTTCCTGTGCAGCGCACAGGCCGGCTACATCACCGGGCAGAACCTGCTGATCGACGGCGGCAGCTATCCCGGCACGTTCTAGGACGCGCCGGCCATGCCGATGGGTGTGGCCAATGCGGTGGCCGACGCGCTCTAGGCGGACGTTGCGGGCCGATGGTTGCGGCAACTGCGGCGGACGTTCCGGTTGCCTCCGGCCACGACGCGCGCGTCGAGACACCTTGCCGGTCCCTTGCGGTCGCCATGCTGTCGCTGGCGGACCGACCGCTTGCACTGCTCCGGGCCGATTGCCGGTCCGCGCCACACATCGATTCCCTCCGCCCCGGCCACAGGCGACAATAGCGCCGCTCATGAACAGTACTTTCGACCCCCGCCACGTCCGGCGCGCCTTTGCGCGTGCCGCCAGCAGCTATGCCGCCGCCGCCGCGCTACAGCGCGAAGCCGAAGCGCGCCTGCTCGAATCGCTCGACTACCTGGGCGACCAGGTGCCCAAGGTGGTGCTGGATGTCGGCGCCGGCCCCGGCCATGCCAGCGCCGCGATCAAGAAGCGCTGGCCCAAGGCGCAGGTGATCGCGCTGGACCAGGCCATGCCGATGCTGCGCCAGGCGCGCAAGGCGGCGGGCTGGTGGAAGCCGTTCGCGCAGGTCTGCGCCGATGCGCGCGCCTTGCCGGTGGCCGACGGCAGCGTGGATGTGATCTTCAGCAACCTGTGCCTGCAGTGGGTGGAAGACCTGCCGGCAGTGTTCGCCGGTTTCCGCCGCGCGCTGCGGCCGGGCGGCTTGTTGCTGTGCTCCACCTTCGGCCCGGAGACGCTGATCGAATTGCGCGAGGCCTTCGCCCAGGCCGACCCGGCCCCGCATGTCAGCCGATTCCCGCCGATCGCCCAGTTCGGCGATGCCTTGCTGATGTCCGGCTTCCGCGACCCGGTGCTGGACCGCGACCTGTTCACGCTGACCTACAGCGACCTGCCCGCGCTGATGCGCGAGCTGCGCGCGATGGGCGCCACCAACGCGCTCAGCAATCGCCGCGCCACCCTGACCGGGCGCGGCCGCTTTGCCGCCGCCAGCGCCGCCTACGAGCCGCTGCGGCGGCCGGACGGCACCTTGCCCAGCTCCTGGGAAGTGATCTATGCCCATGCCTGGGCACCGGCACCGGGCGCGCCCATCCGCGAGCAGGGGCATGACGTCGCCAGCGTGCCGGTGGCCTCGATTCCGATCCGCCGCCGCATCGACTAGCGGCGGTGCAGATCGCCGGCAGCACCGCAGCTGCTGCCGGCGAGACACACAGTTTTGCGGCCACACCAATGCCGACCTGTCAGGCTCGGTCCCGACACCCGGTAGAATTCAGCAGTCAACGGCCGCAGGTTCCTGTTGCGGCTCACCTTGTTCAATGCCTCAACCAGCGTGGCTAGCACTACGTCGCAAGCGATCGCCAGGTGGCTGCAGACGGCGCGCAGGGACCGCCGTGTACGCGTGATACATGCAGGTTCCGAGCACCGCCAGCGCCCGCCCGGCCGTTTGTCGTTTTGATCGCCGCGCTGATGTTTGCGGCCCCCGCCCCCCAATTGGTCTTCCCAATGTTGAAGTGGCTCATCATCGCGCTGTTCATCGCATCGGCGCTGTACATCCATTACCGCGGTCGCGTGCGGCACCGGCTCAGCCGGCAGCTGCTGGACCATTCCACCTTCATGGCGCCGATCAACACGCTGATGTATCTGTGTTCGCGGGTGCCGACCACACCGTTCATCGATCCCGGCAAGGAATTCCCGGAACTGGCGCCGCTGCGCGCCAACTGGCCGCTGATCCGCGATGAAGCGGTGGCGCTGCAGCAGATGCAGAAGATCCGCGCCGCCGACGGCTACACCGACATCGGCTTCAACTCGTTCTTCCGCCGCGGCTGGAAGCGCTTCTATCTGAAGTGGTACGGCACCGCGCACCCGTCGGCGTCCGAGCTGTGCCCGCAGACCACCGCGCTGCTGAAGTCCATCCCCACCGTCAAGGCCGCGATGTTCGCCGAGTTGCCGCCGGGCAGCGAACTGCGCCCGCACCGCGACCCGTTCGCCGGGTCCATGCGCCTGCACCTGGGCCTGGCCACGCCCAACGACGACCGCTGCTTCATCGACGTCGACGGGCAGCGCCACAGCTGGCGCGATGGCGAATGGACGATGTTCGACGAGACCTACATCCACTATGCGCGCAACGACACCGACCAGGACCGCATCATCCTGTTCTGCGACATCGAGCGCCCGATGCGCTGGCGCTGGGCCGCGGCGGTGAACCGCTTCGTCGGCCGCAGCCTGCTCTCGGCCGGTGCCTCGCCCAACCAGGAAGGCGACAAGACCGGCGGCATCAACCGCGTGTTCCGCTACTTCTATGCCGCGCGGCTGAAGGCCAAGGCGCTGAAGGAGCGCAACAACCCGCTGTACCAGACGCTCAAGTGGGGCATCTTCATCCTGGTGGTGGTCGGGATCGTGCTGCTGTAACCCGGACCACCGCGCAGGAGCGCGCTTGCGCGCGATGGGGCGTTACCGGTAACGCCCATCGCGCCCGGGTGCGCTCCTGCGCAGGTCTGGCTGCCCATGCCGATCGGTCCAGGCAGGGTATGCACCGCGTCATGCCGCAACGCCGGAGTCATGCCACAACACCGGACCCACCACGTAGGAGCGCACCTGGGCGCGACCAGGCATTGCGGTAACGCCTCATCGCGCCCGGGTGCGCTCCTACGCAGGGCTGGCCCGCGCCGATTGATGCACTCAGCGCGCCACCTGCGCAATCCATTCCTGCAGGTTGTAGTAGTTGGTGACGCGGGTGATCCTGCCGTCGTGCACAGTGAAGAATGCACCGCCCGGCAGCACGTAGGTCTGCCCGTTGGCCTCCGGCAGGCCTTCGTCGGTGGTGTGGTAGACCCCGTGCACCACGTACTCGGCACCGACCCGCGTGCCGTCCTCGTTGGCGGTGACCACGACATCGCGCAGCTGCTCGCGGTAGCTGTCGTTCATGCGTTGCAGGAAGGCGGCAAATGCCGCCCGGCCGATCTCGCGCGGGCCCTGATTGAGGTCGTGCGCGACGTCGTCGGCCAGGAACGCCAGCATGGCATCCCAATCGCCGCGGTTGAAGGCGTCGTAATAGGCCTGGACCAGGCCGATGGCGTGTTGCCGATTGCGCTCGCTCATGCTCGCACCTGCCGATGGGAAAGCCGCATCATAGAGCGCGTGCTGCGCTTGGACACGCCTGCCATGCAGCACACCCGGCCTCAAGCGCCCTGCACCACCAGATCACGGTGGAAGTAATAGACCTCCTGCAGCAGGAAGCGCCAGCTGGTGTGGAAGCTGCGAAAGCGCGTGCTGGGCGTGGAGGAAGCCAGCGCGTCCACCCCCAGCTCCTGGCTCAGCCGCAGCGCGCGCGCCATGTGCAAGGGGTCGCTGACGATGATCGCCCGGTGCATGCCGTGCCGGTCCATCAGCGCGCGCGCCTGTTGCAGATTCTGCCGGGTGGTGCGCGAGACCGTCTCGATCACGATCGCTTCCGGCGGGACGCCGTGGCGTAGCGCATAGCGCCGCGCCACCTGCGATTCGGCAAAGCGTGCGCCGTTGCCGAAGCCGCCGGTGAACAGCAGCCGCGGCGCGTAGCCCTGCGTGTACAGGTCCAGCGCATGCCGGATGCGCTCCTCGAACACCGGCGAGGGGCGCGCGTCGTAGGCGGCCGCACCCAGCACGATGATCACGTCGGCCGGCGCGGCCTGGTCGCGATCGCCGACCCAGACGATCCAGCCGGCCACGCCCACCAGCCAGATCAGCGCCAGCATGCACAGGCGCCAGCACCAGCCCCACAGACCGATCCCGCGCGAGCGCCTGCTCACGCCGCGGCCCAGGGCAGCGCGTCCAGGTCGACATTGCCGCCGGACAGGATCAGCCCGACCCGCCGCCCGGCGAAGCGTGCCGGGTCGGCCAGCACCGCCGCCAGCGCAATCGCCGAGGACGGCTCCACGACCTGTTTGAGGACCTGCCAAATCAACCGCATCGCCTGCACCACCGCCGCATCGTCCACGGTGATCACCTGAGCGCCGGCGGCCTGCAACAGCGCGAAATTCGGCGCGCCCAGGGTGCCGCGCAGGCCGTCGCAGAGCGTGTCGGGCACGAAGTCGACCAGGCGCTCGCCAGCCGCCAGGGAGCGCGCGGTATCGGCCGCCCCGCTCGGCTCGGCCAGCACCAGCTTGCAGCCCGGCGCCGCTTGCAGCGCCAGCGCCGTGCCTGCCGCCAGCCCGCCGCCTCCGACCGGTGCCACCAGCACGTCCAGCCCGCCGCTCTGCCGCAGCAGCTCCAGCGCGGCGGTGCCCTGCCCGGCGATCACGGCCGGGTCGGTATACGGATGCACCAGCGTCGCGCCGCTGCCGGCCTGGACCTCGGCACACATCTGCTCACGCGCCGCGATGGTGGGCGCGCAACGCCACAGCGTGGCGCCGTGACGGGAAATATTGGCCAGCTTGGCGGCCACCGCGCCTTCGGGCACCACCACATGGCAGCCGATCCCGCGCGTGCGCGCGGCAAGCGCCAGTGCGGCGCCGTGATTGCCGGACGAATGGGTGACCACACCGCGTGCGGCAAGCCCGGCCGGCAATGACCACACCGCGTTGCAGGCACCACGGAACTTGAATGCGCCGCTGCGCTGCAGGTGTTCGGCCTTGAAGAACAGCTGCGCGCCGCAGAGGGCATCCAGGCTGTGCGCGGTCAGCAGCGGTGTCGGCGCGCACTGCGGCGCGATGCGCGCAGCGGCTTGCAGGACGTCGGAATGGGCAAGAGGGACCGTCTCGATCATGCCTGCAAGATTAACGTATCGTCCCCGCCTTCACGGCTGCAGGCGCACTGCCCGCGCATGCTGGATCGATGAAGAAGCGCCACATTGCGGCACAGTTAAGGACCGATTCAATGCATCGGTTCGAAAGTGACACCATGGTTGCAGGAGGGCACCATCGATGAAATTCCGTCTGATCTTCGCCGCCGGGCTGTTGGCCCTGGGCGGCTGCGCAACGTACGACTACACCGGCGCTGGGTCGGGCGGCTATTACCGCGGCGCGCCTGCGGTGCAGTATCGCTACCCACCGGGGTACTCACCGTATTCCTACGGCAGCCCGTACGGCTACCCCTATGGTGCCGGGTCGATCGGGCTGTACGACTACCCGGTGTATCCGGTCTACCGCGGCAGTGGCGGCTATTACTACCGCCAGAACGATCGACGCCCGCAGTACCGGCCGCCGCGTCCGAATGGCTCGTTCTACGGCCCGCGTCCGAACGGCCCCCGCCCCAACGGACCGCGCCCGCAGCAACCCAATCGCCCCCCGGCGACCGGTGCGCCGCCGTCGCGGCCGCCGCCACGCATCGGTGCACCGCCGCGGGTGATCCGTGAGATTCAACGGCAGACCGCGCCCCGCAACACACGCCAGCAGATTCCCTGAGTGACTGACTGCGACGTGGCCCACAAATGATGATGTTGGGGGCTTGCGTTCAGCCGGCACTTGGTCGCAAGCTAGGTGCTCTGTGTGACCCGCCACGTCATTTTTTGACCTGACTCGCTTCACTGACCGACTTATGTCGATGTCCGACAGGGAAATCTGGATCCCCCCTGTTCCGGCCCTGTCGGATATCGGCGCCTCCAATGCATAAAGCCCCGGCATGCCGGGGCTTTATGTTTTTGTCGTCCGCTCTGCCGCACCTGTGGGTATCCCAACCCGGAAGGCGGGCCTGCGGCCGGCATGGATTCCGGAAAAAAATAAGGGCCGGCAGTCCCCCGACTACCGACCCTTACGCGACCCCGTCGCACGCGTGGCTGGCCCCTGTTCCAATTCCAGCCTTGCGCCCATGTCGCAATGCCACGACGGGTGCAGTAGGGATATCCGCACGGAACATGCCAACTTGAGCACCACTGTTCGATAATGTGATTGGAGTCACACTTTTGGTGATTTCGTGACCTCGCCCGCCCTTCAGCCGATACTTTCGCGGCCGCCAACCTCCTTCTGCTCCTGGTCCACGCCCATGTCCGACTCCTTCTATCGCTACGACGTCATCGTGATCGGCGGCGGCCATGCCGGCACCGAGGCGGCGCTGGCGTCCGCGCGCGCCGGTGCCCGCACCTTGCTGCTGACCCACAACATCGAGACGGTGGGCGCGATGAGCTGCAACCCGGCCATCGGCGGGATCGGCAAGGGCCATCTGGTCAAGGAGATCGACGCGCTGGGCGGGGCGATGGCGCGCGCGGCGGATCAGGCCGGCATCCAGTGGCGCACCCTCAATGCCTCCAAGGGGCCGGCGGTGCGCGCAACCCGCTGCCAGGCCGACCGCAACCTCTACCGCAATGCGATCCGCCGCATCGTCGAGACGCAGCCCAACCTGACCGTCTTCCAGGCAGCGGTGGACGATCTGATCATCCACCACGGCGCTGCCGAAGCCGACAGCATGCGCGGCGTGGTCACCCAGACCGGGCTGCGTTTCGAAGCGCCGGCGGTGGTGCTGACCGCCGGCACCTTCCTGGCCGGCAAGATCCATGTCGGCGAAACCCAGTACGCGGCCGGGCGCATGGGCGACCCGCCGGCCACCACGCTGGCCGCGCGTCTGCGCGAGCGGCCGTTTGCGATCGACCGGCTCAAGACCGGCACCCCGCCGCGCATCGACGGGCGCACGCTCGACTACGGCGTGATGGCCGAACAACCCGGCGACGATCCGCTACCGGTGATGTCGTTCATGGGCCAGCTCGGCGATCACCCGCGCCAGGTCAGCTGCTGGATCACCCAGACCACCGAGCAGACCCACGACATCATCCGCAGCGCGCTGCATCGCTCGCCGCTGTATTCGGGGCAGATCGAAGGCATCGGCCCGCGTTACTGCCCGTCGATCGAAGACAAGGTGGTGCGCTTTGCCGAGAAGACCAGCCACCAGATCTTCGTCGAGCCCGAAGGCCTGGACGTGGCCGAGATCTATCCCAACGGCATCTCCACCTCGCTGCCGTTCGACGTGCAGCTGGCGCTGGTGCGCTCGATCCACGGGTTTGCGCAGGCGCACATCACCCGCCCCGGCTATGCGATCGAATACGACTTCTTCGACCCGCGCGGGCTCAAGGCCTCGCTGGAAACCAAGGCGGTGGGCGGGCTGTTCTTCGCCGGCCAGATCAACGGCACCACCGGCTACGAGGAGGCCGCCGCCCAGGGCCTGCTCGCCGGCCTCAATGCCGCGCGCCATGTGCAGGGATTACCGGCGTGGTCGCCGCGCCGCGACGAGGCCTATCTGGGTGTGCTGGTGGACGATCTGATCACCCATGGCACCACCGAGCCGTATCGCATGTTCACCAGCCGCGCCGAATACCGGCTGCAGCTGCGCGAGGACAATGCCGATGCGCGCCTGACCGGCGTCGGCCGTGCCATGGGCCTGGTCGACGATGCGCGCTGGGCGCGGTTTGCGGCCAAGCAGGAGGCGGTGCAGCGCGAAAGCGCGCGCCTGTCGCTGCTGTGGGCGACCCCGGGCAATGCGCTGGGCCGCGAAGTGGCCCAGACCCTGGGCGTGGCAGTGAGCCGCGAAACCAACGTGCTGGACCTGATCAAGCGCCCCGAACTCAACTACGCCACGCTGATGCGCGTGCCGACCCTGGGGCCGGGCGTGGACGATGCGCAGGTGGCCGAGCAGGTGGAGATCAGCGTCAAGTACGCCGGTTACCTGGATCGCCAACGCGACGACATCGCGCGCCAGCAGCGCCACGAAACCACGCCGATTCCGGAAGGATTCGATTACGCCGGCGTGCGTGGGTTGTCGATCGAAGTGCAGCAGAAACTCGAACGCGTGCGCCCGCAGAACATCGGCCAGGCGCAACGCATTCCCGGCATGACGCCGGCGGCGATCTCGCTGCTGCTGGTGCATCTGGAACGGGCGCGCCGCAGCCAGGTGGCGTGAGTGCCCGCCGAGGCGCTGACACGTTGATGTCGGCGTCCTGATCGCCCCATCGCTTTACACGCCGAAAATGCGTGGATGCTTGTCAACCGATGTCATGGCGCGACTCCATGTCGCCGCACGCGAAGCAATGCGCCGGTATCGCACGGGCGATGCCGGGAAGCTTGATGGAGGTCGCGACCGAGTTGGTATGCTCCGGCACCACTGACGACGTCCTGACCATGAACCCACTGCGCGCGCTGCTGTCGGCAACCTACCGAATCGCCTGCCCCGCCCTGCTGCTGATGCTGGGCGGCACCTCGCAAGCGGCCGCGCAGACCGAGGAAGACGGGCGTTACTGGCTGAGCGTGTATGCCCAGGGCAAGCTGCCGGTCGAGAACCTGTACTGGAGCATGGATGTGCATCCGCGCTGGCGCGAAGAGGGCGAGCAGTTCGACCAGTTGATCCTGCGTCCCGCGGTGTTTTACCGGTTCACTCCCAAGGCCAGTGTCTGGATGGGTTACGACACCATCATCAGCCACCCGGCCGGGCAATCCTCCAACCGCGAAAACCGCTGGTGGGGCCAGTTTCAATATCAGTTCGATCCGATTGCCAACATCACCATCACCAGCCGCACCCGCCTGGAGCAGCGTCACCGCGAAGGATTCAGTGACGAAGGGTATCGGGTGCGCCAGATGATCAGAGCGGTCCGGCCCAGTGCGTTGTCTGCGCAACTGTCGTGGGTGGCGTTCAACGAACTGTTCGTCAATCTCGATCAGACCGAATGGGGTGCGCGACGCGGCCTGGACCAGAACCGCGTCTTCGTCGGCATCAACTGGAAGTTCAACGACGTTGCCAATGTCGATGTCGGCTATCTGAACCAGTTCGTCAATACCAGCACGGTGGACCGCGAAAACCATGTGCTGATGACCACCTTCCGCTTCAATTTCTGAAGCGTGATGGGCGGCCGCAAGGATTGCGCAACCACCGGCTCGGCCGGGGCTTCCCGACGCCGGCGACCTGCATGCGCGAGTGGCTGCAGTGCCGCGGCAGCGCGCGCACGCACGCCTGCCGCACGCATGCCTTACGCCGCCCTGCGCTCGACGGCAGGCAGCAAGCGCTGGCGCAGTAGCAGCGCCGCCATCTCCAGCGTTTCGTCGGCGGCGCGCAGGACCCCGCCCATGTTGATGAAGCCGTGGATCATGCCGGGAAAGCTGTGCAGGGTGACTTCCACGCCGGCTGCGCGCAGACGTTCGGCATAGCCGCGTCCTTCGTCGTAGAGCATGTCGCGGTCGCCCACGATGACCAGTGCGGGCGCAACGCCGGCCACCTCCGGCACCAGCATCGGCGAGACGCGCCAGTCCTGTGCAATGGCAGGATCGGGCAACAGATGCCGGTTGAAGAAGCGCACCGCCTCGGTGGTCAGTGGCGGCAGGCCGGCGTTGTGCGATCGCGACGGATACTGCCCGTTGTCCTCGCGCGCATCGGTCAGCGGATATACCAGCACCTGGCAGCGCAACGCGATCCCGGCGTCGCGCGCGGCCAGCGCCGCGACCGCGGCCAGCGCCCCGCCGATACTGTCGCCAGCCACTGCCAGGCGCTGTGCATCGGCACCGACCGCATCGGGCTGGGCAACCAGCCAGTGCAGGGTCGCCAGCACGTCCTCCACGCCCGCCGGCGCGGGATGTTCCGGCGCCAGGCGATAGTCGACCGCCAGCAGCTGGCAGCCGGCACGCACCGCCAGTTGCCGGCAGACATCGTCATGGGAGTCCAGGTCGCCCACCACACCGCCGCCGCCGTGCACGAACAGGCAGGTCGGTGCAGGGCCGCCGGCTAGCCCTGGTGGGCGATACAGGCGCAGGCGCACCGGGCCGGCCGCGGTATCGGCCTGCAGATCGCGCACCTCGGCCATCTCCACGCGTGGAAAACCCATCTGCGCGCCGAGTGCACGCATCATTGCGCGGGCACCCTCGATCGGCAGGGTTTCCATCGGTGGTTGAGCGGCGTGTTGAAGCTGGGCAAACAGGCGCACGACATCGGGATCAAACGACATGACGGACTCTCCACGAGACGATGGCTGAGCCTGCCAGATACTTATGATCAATCACCATCGACCGTCATCAATCATTTCAATGGCGTTGCCGGCTGTGCGCCACAGCGCCGCAAAATCCGGTGCTGCCGGCGCATGCAGCCGCAGTGGCGGGGTCCAGCAATGGTCGCTGCGATCGGGCATCGCCGGTCTTTTGCTGCGCTGCAACGCATCTACGCGCCTGTACCGGCGCGCACCTGTGCGATCTCCCTGCGTGCTGCATGCCGGCAGCGCTGTCGCTGTGCCGCTGCTGTCGCGCCGACGCGCGCGCCAGGGCAGCGGCAGTCTAGTCGTCGTCCTCGGCAGCGGCCTCGCGGCCCTGCTGACGGATGAGGTTTTCCTGGCGCGCGTCTTCGATCGAGGCGCGGATGGCACGCACGTCGGCCCGGCGGGTGTCGAACTTGAAGCGTCCGGTCAGCACGCTGTCCGGGCGCAACTCACCCTTTTCGAACAGCGCCCACATCTCTTCGCCGTAATGGGTTTCCAGCAGCTCCGGGGCGAAGCGGCCGAGGCAATCGCGCAGGTTGTGCACATCGCGCAGCAGCATGTCGCGGGCGGCGTTGTTGCCGGCGGCGCTGACCACCTGCGGGAAGTCGATCAACACCGGGCCCTCGGGCGAGACCAGCACGTTGTATTCGGACAGATCGCCGTGCACCAGGCCCAGCGACAGCATCTTGACCACGTCGCCGATCAGGCTGGCATGGAAGCTGCGCGCCTGTTCCGGTTCCAGGTCCACCTCGCCCAGCCGCGGTGCGCTGTGGCCGGCCTCGTCGGTGACCAGATCCATCAGCAGCACGCCATGAAAATAGCCGCGCGGCCTGGGCACGTGCACGCTGGCATCCATCAGCTGATAGAGCACCTCGGCTTCGGTGTTCTTCCACGCGGTCTCGGCTTCGCGCCGGCCGAACTTGGTGGCCTTGCCCATCGCGCGCGCCTGGCGGCTGCCACGCACCTTGCGGCCTTCCTG
This sequence comes from Xanthomonas sp. BRIP62418, assembly GCF_003993495.1. Classification (NCBI taxonomy): domain Bacteria; kingdom Pseudomonadati; phylum Pseudomonadota; class Gammaproteobacteria; order Lysobacterales; family Lysobacteraceae; genus Xanthomonas; species Xanthomonas sp. BRIP62418. The sequence goes on along the minus strand of NZ_QEZG01000039.1, from coordinate 2,838 downwards.
GTACTGCACGCGCGCCTGGAAGCTGCGTTGTGCCATGTCCTTGTAGACCTTGGCGCACAAGATGTCGGCGCCTGTGCTGACCACGTAGACGGATGCTTCCTTGCCGCTCTTCAGTGGTCGCAACACTTCGTCGATGATGCCGTCGTCGATCAGCGGTTGCAGGCCCTTGGGGGTTTTCATGGACTAAGGGGACCGATCCGAAACAAACCAGCAATGATTATGCGGCAACCAGGGTGAAGCGCTTACATGTCCGGGCACAAGCTGCGACCGGGCGCATGCATCGGCGTGAGCGCTTACCATGCATGGACCCCTCCAGCCCGCGATCCGATGCCCGAGCCCGCCTCCAGCCGACGCAAACGCCCCACCGCCGTAGCCACCGCCGGTAGCGAACGCGGCCTGCCGCATGAGTTGATGCAGCAGATCGCCGCGGCCCAGGGCGACCCGGACTTCATGACCTCGCTGGGCCGCGGGCTGGTGGTGCTGAGCGTGTTCGCCCAGCACGCGCGCGAGGTGACGATGTCGCAGATCAGCCTGGAGACCGGCATCTCGCGCGCGGCGGTGCGGCGGGTGCTGCACACCCTGGCCAAGCTGGGCTATGTCGGCGAGCAGGGCCGCGGCTACGTGCTGCTGCCACGCGTGCTGGGGATCGGCGGCGCCTATGCGGCGTCTTCGTCGATGACGGCGGCGGCGCAGCCGGTGCTGGACGGGCTGCGCGACCAGTTGCACGAATCCTGCTCGCTGGGCGTGCTGGACGGCGACGACCTGCTGTACGTGGCACGCGCAGAAACGGTGCGCATCATGTCGATTGGGCTGCGCCCGGGCACGCGCCTGCCGGCCTATTGCACCTCGATGGGCCGCGTCCTGTTGGCCGCCCTGCCCGGCGACACCTTGCAGGCGTACCTGGAGCGCACCACGCTGCGCCCGCGCACCGACCGCACCGTGACCCAGGCATCGGCATTGCTGGAGGTGCTGGCACGTACGCGCCGCGAAGGCATGTGCCTGACCGACCAGGAACTGGAAATCGGCCTGCGCTCGATCGCGGTACCGGTGCGCAACCTGCGTGGCGAGGTGATCGCCGCGCTCAACATCGGCGCCCAGGCCGGGCGCGTGAGCCTGCAGACGATGCAGACGCTGCTGGAGCCGTTGAAGCAGGCGGCGCAGCGGCTGGGCGCGTTGTTGAGCTAGCGGGCTGCCGGCGCGCTCAGCGTGGCCGGCGCAGGAAGCTCACCACCGCATCCACCCAGGCGGCATGGGTGTCCTCGACATGTGCCACGTGATCGGCGTGCGGCAGCGTGACCCAGCTGCGGTCTTGGCTGCGCAGACGTGCGTATAGATGCGCGTTGTCCGCCTGGGTCGCGATGGGATCGTCGACGCCACGCAGCAGCAAGACCGGCAGCGTGGTCACCTGCTCCGGCTGGAAGGCGAACTGCTCCATCGCGCGCCAGTCGGTGCGCACCGGGTCGGCCGACACCGCCTGCGCCACATAGGCCGCACGCACGCCGGGCGGGGCGGCGTTGGCGGTGATGAAATCCTCGCCGGCCGCCGCGGCCGTGGTGCGCGCACGCACTGGCTGCGCGGGCGCCGGGGTGGCGTCGGGGGCTGCGTCGACGTCGTCCGGGAAGCCGTACAGCACCAACGCCGACACTGCCTGCGGGTGTTGCTGGCCGATCAGCAGCGCCACCCGCGCGCCATTGGAATAACCGAGCAACGCCGGCGCCGGCAGCTGCGGGTGCTGACGGGCCACCCAGGCCAGCACCGCACTGACATCGGCCACCGCGCGCGCGGGCGTGTTCCAGCCGCTGGGATCGCGCGCACTGCCGCCATAACCGCGCAGGTCCACCGCGTAGGCGGCATAGCCGGCCTGCGCCAATGCCGCCAGCACCGAGCGCGCATCGCGCGGTTCGTCGGGAACCTGCAGGTCGAAATTGGGCAACGCACTCCAGGTGCGCCCATGCACCAGCAGGATCGTGCCGCGCGGCTGCGCCGGCACGCGCGACCACACCGCCAGCGTCTGGCCATCGTCGGTGCGCACCTGCGCCAGGCGGGTCCCGGGCCCGGGATGCGGTTGTGCCTGCAGCCCGGAGGCGGCGAGCAGCAGCAAGAGCAAGCAAACGGTACGCAGCAGCATCGGCAACCTCGTGGGGAATGTCCTGTGCGACCGGAAGCGGTTGTCCGTCGCCGCATGTCCATCATCCCGTCGTCGATGGGCGATGTCATCACCGGCCGGTGTGCTCACGGCGCCGCCAGCACGCAACCAGATGCATTGCGTCTGCATTCTTGCCGCACCTGCGCTGCTGGCCTAGCAGCGGCACGCTATCCGAACCGATCGCGGTGCATCGCCGCCTGGCGCGTCAGCCACGCGCGCCTGCTGCACCCGCGCGTCGCCGTGGCTGTCAGCCTTCGCTCGCCGGCCCTGCGTCGCCCGCCTGCTCTTCGAGAATGGGGCTGGCCAGCGCAAAGGCATGGTTGGCGGCAGGCACGCCGCAATAGACCGCGGCCTGCAGCAACACTTCCTTGATCTGCTCGGGGGTGACGCCGTTGTTGCGCGCGGCGCGCACGTGCAGCTTGAATTCCTCGTCGTGGCCCAGCGCGACCATCATCGCCAGGGTCAGCAGCGAACGGGTGTGTGCGGGCAGGCCATCGCGGGTCCAGATGGTGCCCCAGGCATAGCGGGTGATCAGCGCCTGGAACTCGTCGGTGAACGCGGTGCGTGCGGCCAGCGAGCGCTCGACATGCGCATCGCCCAGGACGCGTCGGCGCTCGCGCAGACCTGCCTGGTAACGCTCGTCTTCGTGCATCGGAGTTCTCCTGCGTGGGAATGGGGAATGGGGAATGGGG